>CALCBL010000647.1 GCA_937897495.1 uncultured Burkholderiales bacterium | reverse complement strand
ACATGTTGTGAAGTGCTCTCAATTCATACTTAAATAAGTAGCGTCCGAATTACATCTGCTCAGGTGCGGACACACCCAATATTTTCAAGCCATTTTGCAAGACTTGTGCGCAGGCTGCAACCAAGGCCAAGCGCGCCAGTTTGAGGGATTCTTCTTCCACCAAAATGCGCTCTGCATCGTAGTAGCTGTGGTAGCTGGCGGCCAAGTCGCGCAAGTAAAACGTCACGTCGTGCGGCGCAAAGTCTTGCGCTGCGTCGGTCAGCATGGCAGGGTATTTGGCCAACAGCAACATGAGGGCCTGAGCTTTTGGGTTGTCTAAATTAGACAAATCGACTTTGGCCAAGCTGGCCACATCGCCACCCCAAGTTCGCAAAATGGAACAAATTCGCGCGTGCGCATATTGCACGTAATACACCGGGTTGTCGTTGTTTTTGGCCAAAGCCAAATCAATGTCGAACACATATTCGGTGTCGGGCTTGCGGCTGAGCAAAAAGAAGCGCACAGCATCTTTGCTGGTCCACTCAATGAGATCGCGCAGCGTCACATAACTGCCAGCGCGCTTAGAAATTTTCACTTCCACGCCGCCGCGCATCACGCGCACCATGGTGTGCAACACGTAGTCGGGGTAGCCCTCTGGAATGCCAGCGCCAGCGGCTTGCAAGCCAGCGCGCACGCGTGCAATGGTGCCGTGGTGGTCGGTGCCTTGAATGTTGACAACCTTGGTAAAGCCGCGTTCCCATTTGGCAATGTGGTACGCCACATCGGGCACAAAGTAGGTGTAGGTGCCATCGCCTTTGCGCATGACGCGGTCTTTGTCGTCACCATAGTCGGTGGACTTGAGCCAGAGCGCGCCATCTTGCTCGTAGGTCTTGCCTGCTTCTTGAAGCTTCTTCACAGCAGCGTCAACGCGGCCACTGGTGTAGAGGCTTGACTCAAGGTAGTAGTTGTCAAACTTGACTTCGAAGGCTTTCAAGTCGAGGTCTTGCTCGTGGCGCAAATAGGCTACGGCAAATTCGCGCATGCCATTCAAATCGTTCAGGTCGCCACTGCCCGTGAATTCACGGTCGTCAGACTTGACGGTTTTCTTTGCTAAGAAATCTTGCGCAATGTCTAGGATGTAGTCGCCGTTGTAGGCCGCTGCGTTTTCGCCACTGGGCCACTCTGCATCACCCGGCTTGAAGCCTTGCGCGCGCAATTGGGTTGAAGTGGCCAAGGTGTTGATCTGCACGCCCGCGTCGTTGTAATAAAACTCGCGGTACACGGACCAACCTTGCGTCGCAAACAAATTGCAAATGGCATCGCCCAATGCGGCTTGTCTGCCATGGCCCACATGCAGTGGCCCCGTTGGATTGGCGGACACAAACTCCACCAACACTTTTTCGTTGCGCTCAGCTTGCTTGCCAAAGCAGGAAGCAGCATGCAGAACTTCTGGGATGACCGCTTGTTTGGCACTGGGTTTGAGCTTGAGGTTTAAAAAGCCAGGCCCTGCAATGTCAATGCTCTCTACCCATTGGGTGAAAGCAGGCGTGGCCATGAGTGCGGTGCGCAGCGCTTCGCCCACTTGTCTGGGGTTTTGACCCAAGGGCTTGGCCAAGTGCATGGCAGCCGTGCAGGCCAGATCGCCATGGGCGGCTACCTTGGGCGATTCAAAAATGGCTTTGGCACCGGCACCAGAATGCAGGCGTTCGAGTTCGGCGGCAAGGGCCGACAGTAATTCTTGTTTGGCTAAGAGCATGCCCCGATTTTACGGGGCGCTTTGCCAAGTTGCGGGCAAGCTGTAGTGATGCTTTAAAAAGTCGATCCAAAGGCGCAAACGCAGGGGTAAGTGCTTTCTTTGAGGAAAAACACCGTAAATGCCGTTGGGCGGGGCCGCAAACTCGGCCAACACCTCGACCAGTTGACCCGATCGGATGTCATTTTCTACCTCCCAAGTGCTGCGCCAAGCGATGCCCATGCTCGCCAGACACCAGCCGTGCAAAACTTGGCCGTCGGAGCAATCTAGAGGGCCGTGCGGTCGCAGGTAGGTGACTTCGGGGCCTTCAGCAGGGTCTGAGGGTGGCACCTTGAAGGCCCATCCACGCGTTTGGGAGGCGGTCGCAGGTAGGTGACTTCGGGGCCTTCAGCAGGGTCTGAGGGCGGCACTTTGAAGGCCCATCCGCGTGTTTGGGAGGCATCGCTAGACAACGTAAGGCAGTTGTGCTGGAGTAAATCGGAAGGGATTTTGGGGGTGCCATGTTTTGCCAAATAGGCTGGCGTGGCCACACACATGCGCCGATTGTCGGCCAAGCGCACGCTGACCAAGGATGAGTCTGGCAGGTCGCCCACGCGCACCGCAAAGTCGAAGCCTTCGCCGGCCAAGTCAATCACTCGGTCGCTTAGGTTGAGCGAAATTTTGACGTCTGGATTTTGCGCATGAAACAAAGGTGCAAGCGGCGCCACATGCCTTCGCCCAAAACCTGCGGGTGCGGTAATTCGCAAATGGCCGCTGGCTTTGAGGCCGCCCGCTGAAACGCTGTCTTCAGCATTCGCCACATCGCTTAAAAGGCGTTGGCAATTCTCTAAAAACGCACTGCCTTCATGCGTCAAGCTGATGCGTCTGGTGGTTCGCAACAAGAGCTTCACACCCAAGTGTGATTCCAAAGCATCGAGCCGTCTGCCAATGATGGCGGGGGCCACGCCTTCTGCACGCGCCGCTGCACTCAAGCTGCCACGGGTGGCAACCGATACAAATGATTCAAAAACTTTGAGCTTGTCCAT
>CALCBL010000646.1 GCA_937897495.1 uncultured Burkholderiales bacterium | reverse complement strand
GAATACTGATGCCTTGGTATTTATCGGAGGCGCCCGCATAGTAATCAAAACAATTGGCCGCACCCGCTACATCGCCCATCGCTTCATCTAAGCGTTTGCCAGAGTCCAAGGCTTCTACAAAAGAAAGTCTGTCTGAATTCTTTCGAATCAACTCAGCGATATTTCTTAATAGCTTTCCTCGCTGCGAGGGGGTGAAACGCGACCACTCGCCTTTCAGTGCTTTTTGAGAAGATAAAACGGCACGGTCTACGTCTTCAGCCTGACCCGCCGCAAATTCAGAAAAGACCCGACCTGTGCCAGGATCCCAGGTCGGCATCGATTGGCGACTTTCTGCCGCATGAAACACGCCATCCATGAAGAGGGCATGAGGCAATCCACTCACCTTGCCAGTAGCCAGATAATCACGAACACCTGTTGCCAAATCAAAGCTCATCTACTTAACCTCGCTCACCTGATAGGTCGCGCGGCTTAACCAGTCGGGATTGATTTCAACACCCCAGCCTGGCCCCTCTGGCAATGAAATATGGCCTTCCTTTATTTTGTAGGGCGATTGCACAAACAAGCCTTCCTGCCATGGGTAGTAATCTTCACCCTCTATCGAAAATTCCAAATATTTTCCAGGATTGGGAATGGCGCAGAGCAAGTGCATGGTGAACAATGTGACCAAAGACCAATTGGCACTGTGGGGGGTGCAAGGAAGCCCTGCAGCATGTGCCATTTGTGCCACTTGCATGCTGCGAAGCATGCCGCCCATGTAACAAATATCGGGTTGAACAATGTCCACAACCTTTGACTCAATCATGTGCTTCCACATCGGCAAGTAGCAATCTTGCTCGCCGCCCGTCACATCCAAACTTAAAGCCTCTCGAACTTCACGCGTTTGATCTAGCTCCCAGTAGGGGCAAGGCTCTTCAAAATGCGCAACGCCATTGGCTTCTAAAATTCGGCCAACCTGGATAGCTCGTGCGGGCGAGTAACAGCTGTTGGCATCCACCATTAACTCAGCCTGGTCACCCAGTGCCTTTCGCAGGGTTGGAACGATTTCTTCAGTCCGCCCTTCCCACTCGTCTTGATCTCTGCCGTATTCAGCACCGACTCTGAATTTAAAAGCGGTAAAGCCGTCACGTTCTTGGAGTTCTTGCATCCTTCGCGCTTCATCTTTGGGCGTGATGTCACGCTTCATGGAGGATGCATAGGCTCGCAGAGTTTTGGCATGCCCCCCCAACAACTCGCAAACAGGCTTGCCTTGCAACTTTCCTAGCAAATCCCAGACTGCAGTTTCTACGCCGCCCATGGCACGGTACATGTGAGAGCCTGGAAACTTGTGCTCTTTTTCAGGCACCAAGGCCATCAAGCCCGCCATGTCATGAATGTCATGCCCCAAGGCGTAGGGCGCCACCTGACGGTGCAAAATGAGAGCGCTAATGTCTGAGTGGTATGTGGATACCTGCCCCCATCCCTGTGAACCATCTTCCGCCGTAACCCTTGTAAAACCAACATAGAGGTTGCTGAAGGTTTCAATGCGTTTGATTTTCATGCACAAATGATCTCAAGGCATTGGTAGGGCAATAAGGTCCATTTTGAACAATGAGTGATACCATTTTGAAAATGAAATGGAGTCAATGATGGTCAAACGAGCGCGTGGTTCTTTGTTGCTTTCTATCAAATTTGACAGGAATTCGCACCAACCCATTAGCACCCAGCTTTATGTTGCGATGCGTGAATTAATTCTGGCTGGCGGATTTTTAGCGGGAGAGCGTTTGCCTGCAACTCGAACCTTGGCCAAAGATTTGGGCATTTCCAGAACCACCGTCATTGAAGTCTTTGATCGACTCACCTCTGAAAGCTTGGTGACCTCCAAAACTGGGGCAGGAACTTATGTCAGTAAAGCTTTAAGCGCTGAAAGGCCCAAGCACCTTGCATCACAAACCAAAATTCAAAATCAGAGAGACCCTCAACTTTCAAGATTGATGGGCCAAGCCTTTCTTCGCTTCAGTGATCGCAAAAGACTGCCGCATGCGCCTCGCGCCTTCACCACGGCCCTCCCCGCCTTCGATTTTTTTCCAATGGCGCAGTGGGCCAGACTTTCAGCCAAATACATGCGTGGCTCTCGCGACGACGTCATGGGGTATGGCGACCCCAACGGCGCCGCACAATTACGTCGCGCCATCGCCTCTCATTTGCGAGTTAACAGAGGTATCACTTGCGAGCCTGAGCAAATTTTCATTGTGAGTGGTGCCCAACAAGCCTTCCATTTGATTGGCTCCACCTTGGTCAACCCCGGAGAAAATGTATGGTTTGAAAATCCTGGTGCCATTGGCGCCAGAAATAGCTTGATTGCTTGCGGTGCAAATCTCATTCCCGTACCGGTTGACAACGAAGGCTTGAGGGTGGAGGACGCCTTGAGAATGTGCCCTGAATTCAGATTGGCTTTTGTCACACCCTCGCATCAACAGCCGATGGGCAGCGTCATGAGCCTTGAGCGACGTTTTGCGCTTCTGAGTGCAGCAGAGAAAGCAGAGGCTTGGATCATTGAAGATGACTATGACGGTGAATTTTTCTTTGGCAGCCATCCACCCCCCACGCTCAAAAGTGTGGACACCGCAGGGCAAGTTATTTATGTGGGCACTTTCAGCAAATCTCTATTTCCAGCCCTGCGACTAGGCTACATGTTGGTACCCGATAGTTTGGTGGACACCTTTCAAACCATTATGTTCAGCTACCTACAAGGTGTGCCTTCTCATACCCAATCAATGGTTGCTGAATTTATTGACGAAGGTCATTTCTCATCACACGTTAGGCGCATGAGACTCATTTATGAAGAAAGGCATGAAGCTTTAATCCGTGTGGCGCAGCAAAGACTCAGCGGGCTGCTTGAAGTCGAAACGACTCGAAGCGGGCTTCACACCATTGCGCATCTGCCGCGACATCTTTCAGAAATTGAAATTTCCAAAGCAGCCGAACTTCTCAATATCACCGCATCGCCTTTAGGCAGGTATGCACTGGCCCCTTTGAAATCGCAAGCTTTGGTTTTGGGCTTTGGAGGCGTCAACCCGCAACAAATTCAGACAGGTGTTGAAGTTTTGGCAAGCGTCCTTGAAAATCAACACAAACTGAAAACCTCATAAGTTCATCGCCTTTTTGTGGTTTGCTAATATCTTCAAAACGGACCTTTCCACCAGACCAATGTCCGTGAAAACTGAGCGTTCAATACCTAAATATTTTGACCGAATTCGATTTCATTGTTGTAGGCGCAGGATCCGCAGGGTGCGTCATGGCCAACCGACTTTCAGCATGCGGGCGCTTTAACGTCTTGTTGCTTGAAGCGGGCGGAAGCGATCAACGGCTCTGGCTCAAGGTCCCCCTTGGCTACGGCATGTCTTTTTACAATCCAAGCGTCAACTGGATGTATCAAACTGAGCCAGATCCACAATTGAACCATCGATCAGCTTATTGGCCCAGGGGTAAGGTCCTAGGCGGCTCCAGTGCCATCAACGCCATGGTTTTTATCAGGGGCCAAGCTCGTGACTTTGACGATTGGGCCCGCCTAGGCAACTCGGGTTGGTCTTATCAAGACGTACTGCCTTACTTTAAAAAATTAGAAGACAGCCCCCACGGGCCCAGCCGCTCAAGGGGTGCTGATGGCCCCTTGCATGTGAGCGACGTATCGAAACAAGTCCATCCTTTATGCGAGCACTTTTTAAAGGCCGGCGAAGAGCTAGGTATTCAAAGGAACGCTGACATCAATGGCGATTCTCAAGAAGGTGTTTGCATCAACCAAATCACCACACGAAATGGTTTTCGAGAATCTGCCAGTACTGCTTATCTCAAACCCGCCCTCAGCCGATCCAATTTAAAAATCATCACGCACGCACATGTCTCTCGTGTACTTTTTGAAAATCGAAAAGCAGTGGGCATTGAATACCTCCAAGATGGCATCAAGCTCAGCGTTCGTGCAAGTCGGGAAGTGATCCTCTCAGCGGGCTCCATCAATACGCCGCAAATACTGCAACTGTCGGGTGTGGGGCCGGGACAAGTCTTGCAAAAATTCAATATCCCCCTCGTTCTTGAGAGCCCCGCTGTGGGGCAAAACTTGCAAGATCATTTGTGCATTGACTATATCTACAGAGCCAAGGTGCCCACTTTGAACAAGCAATTGGGAAGCGTGTGGGGTCAAGTTTGGTCGGGGCTGCAATACATCACCAAAAGGCAAGGCCCCCTGTCCTTGAGCATTAACCAAGGTGGCGGCTTCTGTAAATCAACTGAGCAATCTGAGCACCCCGATTTGCAACTTTATTTTTCACCACTCAGCTATCTCAAAGCCACGCCTGGCATACGGAAATTGACAGCACCCGACGCCTTTCCAGGATTTTTGTTGAGTGCGCAACCCTGTCGACCTGAAAGTCGCGGCAGCATCACGGTTCAAAGTTCAGACCCACAAGAAGCACCTAAAATTTGGCCCAATTCACTTTCAACTCCAGCTGATAAAGCCGCCATGCTTCTTGCTGCTCAGTGGCTGCGAAAGTTGGCTGCCACCCCTTCACTAGGAAGCATCATTGACCATGAAATTTTGCCTGGTCCCCAAGTGCAAAGCATCGATCAAATGATGGCTGATATTTACGAAAGAGCATCGACGGTCTATCATCCTGTGAGTACTTGCAGAATGGGAACCCATATTGAGCATGCGGTTGTAGACTCAAGGCTTAGAGCCCATGGCCTACTGTCCTTAAGGATTGTTGATGCTTCCGTTTTTCCCACGCTCACCTCGGGCAATACCAATGCCCCCACCCTCATGCTTGCAGAAAAAGCTGCAGACATGGTGTTAGCAGATCATCAGTATTAACCAAAGGAACGGTTTTCATGTCATCACTTGCTCTCATGGAAAATTGCAAACTCAGTCCGTACTGGTGGGAAAAAACACCCAGACCAGCTTCACAGGAAAAGGCTTTACCCAGCTCAGTTGACGTCTTGGTCATTGGCGCTGGCTACACAGGGCTTCATGCGGCGCTGCAAACAGCCAGAGGTGGGCGTTCAACTTGGGTCATCGATGCGGAGGATGCAGGATGGGGTTGCAGTTCACGAAATGGCGGGCAAATTTCAACCAGTATCAAGCCCACCTATGACTCTCTTGCAAAACAGCATGGTTCGCAAAAAGCCTTTGACATTTTGAGGGAAGGTCAGAACTCTTTGGAATGGATTGAACATTTTGTAAGGTCTGAAAAAATAGATTGCGACTTTGGAAAAGTAGGTCGATTTCATGCGGCGCATAACGCAGAACAATACGAATTACTTGCCAACAAGCTAACCAACCAACCCAAGGGGCTGGAAGTGAAGGCGCATGTTGTTCCCCGATCAGAACAAAGGCAAGAATTGGGCTCCGATGTTTACTGGGGCGGCGTTGTGTATGAACAGCATTGCTCAGTTGATCCAGCGGCTTACCACCAGGGGCTTCTTGAGAGGGCTGTTTCAGCAGGGGTTGAAATCATTTCCAGATGCCCTGCCATGAATATTCAAAAAATAGGCAATGAATTTCACATTCAAACACCAAGAGGTGTCATCAAGGCGAAAAATGTTGTCATTGCAACCAACGGCTACACAGGCAAGCTCACGCCGTGGCTTCAAAGACGCGTGATTCCCATCGGCAGTTACATGATTGCCACAGATGCTTTACCACCGGGCATGATGGACAGGCTGATCCCCAAAGATCGAATTGTGAGTGACACACGGCGCGTTGTTTATTACTACCGGTCGTCTCCTGATCGCACTCGAATTTTGTTTGGCGGCAGAGTCTCACACCAAGAAACAGATCCTCGGGTGAGTGGCCCCAAACTTCATCACGACTTGGCAGAAATTTTCCCAGAATTGAAAAATGTGGGCATCAGCCATTCTTGGTGTGGTTTTGTGGCTTACACATTTGATGAACTCATGCACACAGGGGTTCATGACGGCATGCATTACGCCATGGGTTATTGCGGCGCTGGCGTGGGAACTTCAAGCTACTTTGGCATGAGAATTGGCCAACAAATATTGGGCTTGAAAGAAGGCACCACGGCCCTAGACGGATTGCCATTCCAGACTCGTCCTTTTTACACAGGCAATCCTTGGTTTTTAGCGCCTTCCATTCGCTACTACAGGTGGTTAGACAGTTTTTAAAAGACAGGCAACATTTTCATTCTGCAAACAGGCATGCAATTTTCAACCACTAAAAAGAATCTAAAACGCAATGCCTCTCAAGGCTCTGGCACACAACACAAGGCCACTAAGGCATAAAAGATCGGAAGAGCAC
>CALCBL010000645.1 GCA_937897495.1 uncultured Burkholderiales bacterium | reverse complement strand
GTAAAGGCTCAACTCGGGCATCGCAACATCCGTTTGTCAACGCAAAGCGCGGTTGCTAAACTCATTTCTAGAAACAATCAATGGCAGTGTCTTGATGCCACAGGGCTTGTCATTGCTCAAGCACCTCAGGTCATCATTGCCAGCGCCTACGATGGCCAATTCTTGATTGACAGCGTTGAATTGCAAACTCAGGAATGCCCTCGCCCTCACCTGCCCGCTACAGCCTTGCGTGGTCAAGTTTCTTTGGGTCCTATGAGCCTATTGCCTGTTCAACTGCGCAACAAACTACCAGAGTTTCCAGTCAATGGTCATGGCAGTTACATCGGCAATCTCCAAGCTATCTCTGCAGATATGAAGGAGCCTTATTGGATTGTGGGCTCTAGCTTTCAACGCAACGACTTTGATTTACAAACCCGTGAAGCAGACCAGTTGACTAACAGACAACAGTGGGCTGAACTCATGCCTGAATTTCAAGACGACATCCTTCACAACATTGATCTTGAAAAGACCTCATCGTGGGCCGCCATTCGCATGGCACTGCCAGATCGACTGCCCGCTGTGGGTGAGTTTGCACATCCCGAATTCAAAGGCTTGAATGTGTGCACAGGCATGGGCGCAAGAGGCATCAGTTGGTCGGTGTTGTGCGGCGAACTGTTGGCCGCGCACTTGAACCACGAGCCTTTGCCCATGGCCGCATCCTTGGCCAAACTGATGGCGGCCTCAAGATTTGGCTAAGTTCATTGCTGTGCAGCGGCAGGCCTGCGAGACTTCACATAGGCATCGGTAGGCTGGTAGTTTTTGCCATCGGCATAACGCCATTGCGTCATGGTGCCTTGATTGCCGCGCAGATCTAGCTTGCCCACAAACGCACCCATGGTGGACTGCTGATCAATGGCCCGAAACTCTGCAGGACCAAACGGCGTGCTGAATTTCAGACCCCGCATGGCCAACACCAACTTCTCGTTGTCAGTGCTGCCTGCTTTTTTGATGGCCGCAAAAATAGCTTGCATGGTGGCATAGCCCACCACAGATCCCACCTTGGGGTTCTCTCTGAATTTCTTGTAATAGTTGGCCGCAAAGGAAGCATGTTCCTTGGTGTCAATTTGGTCCCACGGATAGCCCGTCACAATCCAGCCCTTGGGTGTTTCATCTTTCAACACCTCTAGGTATTCGGGCTCGCCAGACAACATGGACACCACGGGTACCTTGGGGAAAATGCTGCGCTGGTTGCCCTCACGCACCAGCTTAGCCAAGTCGGCGCCAAAGGTCACATTAAAAATAGCGTCGGGTTTGCTCTGCATGAGTGCACTCAAGCTGCTGCCGGCATCAATTTTTCCAAGTGCGGGCCACTGTTCGCCCACAAACTCGACATCGGGGCGTTTGGCTTTTAACAATTCTTTGAAACTGGCAACGGCACTTTGTCCGTACTCGTAATTGGGCGCCAAGGTGGCCCAGCGCTTGGCAGGCAACTTGGCCGCTTCCTCCACCAACATGGCAGCTTGCATGTAGGTGCTGGGGCGCAAACGGAAGGTGTAGCGATTGCCTTTGTCCCAAACGATGGCATCGGTTAGCGGCTCACTGGCCACAAAAAGTCGTTTGCTTTTACCCGCATGATCGGCCAAGGCCAAACCCACATTGGATAAAAAACCACCGGCTAAAACATCCACTTTTTCTTGGCTGATCAACTCGATGGCATGCCGCAACGCATCTTCGGGTTTGCCTGCGTCGTCTCGGGCAATGACCTCAACTTTGCGACCCAATAAGCCACCTGCTGCATTGACTTCTTCAACGGCCAATTGCCAGCCCTGCTTGTAGGGTTGTGTGAACTGAGGAATGGCTGAATAGCTGTTGATTTCGCCAATGCGAATGGGGGTTTGTGCGCTTGCAGACATGGCCAACATGGCGAACAGCGCCACGCCCCAAGCTTTCAATGGAAAAGACTTCATTCCACACTCCTCAAAACTTAAACTGTATCAGCATGCCTAAATCCAGTCACTTTGGAGACTTTTATGCGCCTTCTTGCACCCCTCTTATGATCAAAAAGCATATATGTCAAACGAATAAGTAGTTTGATTTGACATAAAGAGGCCTTAAAGTCCAACCCTTATTTGGCTTGGCCAAAGCCTTCACCCACCAATCGCAAAGATGTACCAATACACAGAATTCGACCGCCAGTTTGTTAAGCAGCGAGCAGCCCAGCACAGAGACCAACTCGAGCGTTGGCAAAAAGGCCAACTGGCTGACGAAGAGTTTCGCCCCCTGCGCCTTCAAAACGGCTGGTACGTTCAACGCTATGCGCCCATGTTGCGCGTGGCTGTGCCCTATGGCGAAATTTCTAGCAAACAACTGAGTGTGTTGGCCACCATTGCCAAAGAATACGATCAGCCCAACAGCGAAATTTTTTCAAAAGCCCAAGCCCAACAAGACTTGTTGCCCGGCAAATCTCCTCGCCTCATCAAAGGTTACGGTCACTTCACCACCCGTCAAAACGTTCAGTTCAACTGGATTCCATTGGATCAATCGGCCGATGTGATGGACCTCTTGGCCACCGTGGACATGCATGGCATTCAGACCAGTGGCAATTGCATTCGCAACATCACCACCGATGAATTAGCGGGCGTAGCCATTGATGAAGTGGTCGACCCTAGGCCCTATGCAGAAATTTTGCGTCAGTGGAGCACGCTGCACCCTGAGTTTGCATTTCTGCCACGCAAGTTCAAGATCGCCATTACAGGCGCTCAAGAAGACCGCGCTGCCATTGGTTGGCACGACGTTGGCTTGCAACTTGTCAAAAATGCACAAGGCGAAGTAGGCTTCAAAGTCTGGGTGGGCGGTGGCATGGGCCGCACACCCGTCATTGGCACACTGGTTCGTGATTTCTTGCCATGGCAACACATCATGAATTACCTGGAAGCTGTTGTCCGCATTTACAACCGTTGGGGTCGCCGTGACAACATTTACAAAGCTCGCATCAAAATTTTGGTCAAGGCCGAAGGTCAGCGCTACATTGATGAAGTTGAAGCTGAATTCAAAGAGATCGTGAACACAGA
>CALCBL010000644.1 GCA_937897495.1 uncultured Burkholderiales bacterium | reverse complement strand
GTCGGCTTAAAAACGCACGCCAAAATGCTGTTGGTCACAAGGCGCGAGGGCCGTTTGCTTAAGCGATACGGCCACTTGTCTACAGGCAACTACAACCCTAGAACTGCAAAGCTCTATACAGATTTGAGTTATCTCACCAGCGATGCGCGAATGACCGCTGACATGGAAACCTTGTTTGTTCATCTTGCAAGTCCCAGTCGTTTGGGCAAAATGAACAAGTTGTGGGCTGCGCCTTTTCTTTTGCAAAAGAACATGGTGGAAAAAATTGAGGCTGTAGGTGCTGCCGCGGCCAAAGGTTTGCCGGCCAGAATTGTTGCGAAAATGAATTCGCTAACCGATCCGGTACTGATCCATGCACTCATTTCTGCGGGTCAAAAAGGCGCGCAAATTGATTTGATCGTCAGGGGCGCGTGCATGTTGCCTGCTGGCATTCCAGGCAAGACTGACAACATTCGCGTTCGATCCATCATTGGCCGATTTTTAGAACACTCTCGGGTCTTTTTCTTTGAGACCGATACAGTGCAAGACATTTATCTGTCAAGCGCCGATTGGATGACCCGCAATATGACCCGGCGAGTCGAGCTGGCTTGGCCCGTCCTAGAACTCTCGCTGCGCCAAAGACTCGTTGATGAATGTCTGCTGGCCTACTTGCATGACACGCGCAATGCTTGGACGCTAGACGCCGATGGCAAATACCGTCGTGTAGAGAAGCAGGGGCGAAAACCTCAAAGTGCGCAGGCGCTTTTGATGCAGAAGTATTCGCCGACGCAACCAAAGTCTCGTTAAGTTGAACTTATTCGTCGAAACTTGAACAGAGTCAAAGATGGATTTAATTTTCTGGCGACATGCTGAAGCGTTTGATGCCTTGGAAGGCCAAGATGACCTGTCACGCACCCTCACGCCAAAGGGTGAAAAGCAAGCTGTCAGAATGAGTCAGTGGTTAGATCGACAGTTGCCTGAAGGCATTCGTGTCATGTCTAGCCCAGCGGTTCGGTGTGAGCAAACCGTTAAAGCGCTAGGTAGAAAAGTGAAATACAAATCTGAGCTTTTGCCCAACGCCAGCTTGGATGATTTGTTGGTCACGGCGGGTTGGCCAGATTCCAAAATGTCGGTGCTGATTGTGGGGCACCAACCCGTTTTGGGGCAGGCGGTTGCCTACTTGTTGGGATTTGCAAACGGCGAGTGCTCGGTTAGAAAGGGCGCCGTGTGGTGGCTTAGAAGCCGAGTGCGAGACGGTGACACACAAACGGTTGTGGTGAGCGTACAAACACCCGAGCTTCTTTGATTAAGACTTGGCGGGTCGTCCAGTTTTTAAGGCTGGTACGTTGGTCAGGGCTGCCAAAAAAGCTTTGTCGTTCAGGCTGCTCAAAAGCTTGAGGCCGGCACGCAAAATTTCACTCTTCTTTGCATTGTGTTTTAAACCAAGGGCTTTTTGTTTCAAGCCAGCGATAGCTTGGTATTCGTCTTTGGGAAACGTAAAGCTGTCGCGAATCAGCTTGGGCTTTTTGAGCTTTGTTTCTGTAGCAGGCAGAGCTGCGGTGGCAGCCTTGGCTTTGGGTTGAGCAGAGGCCTTTCTGGTAGGCGCAGTGGTCGTTTTATTGGCAGGCCGACTGGCGGGCTTCTTGACCGCAACGGTCTTGGCCTTGACAGGTGCTTTGGCGGGCGATTTGCGAGGTGCTTTTTTAGCGGCTTTGCGCACAGTCTTTTTAGCTGTATGTTGAGCCGTCTGAGCTGAAGCCGTGGCTGATTTGTCAGCGATTTTGACAGCGGCAGAGTTTGCAGATGGCTGGGTTGTGTTCTCTGTAGACATGTTAAAAAATAGAAAAAGTTAAACGTGCAAATAGTTTATACCGTTTTTCCATTGATTTCAACCAATTCCAATTGCCAGGTGGTTTTTTGCCAAGCGATGCACTCTTCTCGGAGCAAATGGGCCGACTGGGGCCACTGCTGAATCCAAGATTTTTTGCACTGAATCACAAAACCTGTTTTGTTGTCGTCTGCTATTTTGAGATTGAAGCCTTTAAGGTCGGGGTCTCTTCTTGCATGGCAAAGAATGGCCGCAATTCGCAGGCTCATCAGTTGAATCATGAATTCGGGATTTTTGAGTTCGACTTCTAATTTTTTGAGCTTGCCACGATGACCCAAAATGAGTTGGCTTAAACGATGCAGTTCCGACATGGAAAAGCCTGGCAGATCGGCGTTGTCGAGGATGTAAGCGCCATGTTTGTGAAAGTCGCTGTGCGAAATGCGTGTGCCGATTTCAAGCAGATGTGCTGCCCACCCTAGTTTTTTTTCAAGTCGCAAAGCGCGGGTTGCATCACAGGTCGATTTGTCAAAGACACCTTTGAACAAAGTGTCGGCTGTTTTCTGTACGCGTTCTGCTTGTAAAGTATCCACTGCAAATCGATTGCCCAAAGCGGCCACCATGGTGCTTCGCAGGTCTGTGTTTTCTTCTCTTTGTAAGAGGTCGTATAAAACTCCGTGCCTGAGTGCGCCTTGTGCGGCGTGCATGGTGTCAATTTGCATGAGGTCGAAGAGGGCGCACAGAACTGCCAAACCGCCTCCAATGACTGGTTTTCGGTCTTCCTTCACGCCTTCCAATCGAAGCGAATCAGCATTGACTGACTTGATTAATTTTTCTTTGAGCCAGTTCAGGCCTTCACGGGAGATGGTCTCTTCTGGCCAACCAGCAGCTTGCAGGACATCCGCGACAGCACCAATGGTGCCAGAGGAGCCATAGGCAATGTCCCAAGAATTTCTAGGGTAAAGGGACAAGGCTTCATCCAAGACCGCCTTTGCCGCAACTTCGGCCCAATCAAATGATGACGCAGAAAATTCACCGTCTGGAAAGTATTTCATGGACCATTTCACGCTGCCCACGCGATAGGACTCCATGGTTTTAGGTTTGAAGCCGCTGCCTAAAATGATTTCTGTTGACCGGCCACCGATGTCAACGACCAAGCGCTTCTCTTCAGATTGAGGGAGTAAGTTGACAACCCCAGAGTAAATTAAACGGGCCTCTTCACGTCCAGATATGACCTCGATGGGAA
>CALCBL010000643.1 GCA_937897495.1 uncultured Burkholderiales bacterium | reverse complement strand
ATTGAGGCCTGTTTCAATGCGCGCAGACAAATCTTTGTGCGTTGCAAAGGGGTACCAAACGACCGACTTGTTTTCAAGCAGGGCCGGCAATTTGGCATCAAGGGCGGACACCGACCAAGCTTGATGCACGCCCAATTGAGAAGGCGCTGCTTCTGGCCCCAAACGAACACCATCCCAAATTTCGCGTTCTAAATCTTTGGGCTGACAAAACACAGTGGCCTGGCCATCTGAAGTTAAGACCAACCAAGCATTGGGTTCGGTAAAGCCGGTTAGGTAATAAAAATAACTGTCATGTCTGAACAAGAAGTCACTGTCGCGATTGCGTTGACGTTCTGGCGCGGTGGGAATAATGGCAATGCTGTTGGGGGCTTGCGCTGCCATTTTGGCGGCCAATTGAGCACGGCGCTTGGCGTACAAATTTGAATCAATGGTCATGTTGTTGGGTTTTTTCTGAATATGTACAAAGAGTTTAAGGCGTTGCTGGTGATTGGTTCAAGTCCCTCAATCGCTCAGGGGTACCCACATCCGTCCAAGCGCCCGTATAAAGGCTGGCACTCACCAAGCCGCGGTCCATGGCGGCGCGCAACAAGGGGGCCAAGGGTGCGGCTTTGCCTTGCGGGTTGCCTTCTGGCATGCCTGTCAATGCGGCGGCGAAGAACTCTTTTTTGTACAAGGCGAATGTGCTGAAAGTAAATAAAGTGGCCGTTTTGGGTAAGTTCAAAGCCAAACCCTCCGAGGACAAGCCAAAATCTCCCTTCGGATTGTGCGCGGGATTGGGGACCAGCCAAATGTGGGCCAATTTGTCACTGCGCACAAACTCTTTTGCAATGGCGGGAGCGAAATCAAATTGGGGCGCGTAAATGTCGCCAGCCACCACCCAAAAAACGGGCGCCAAGAAGGGCAGGGCCCGCACGATGCCGCCGGCCGTTTCGAGGGCGTAGCCAAACTCTTTGCCCTCGTGCGAATAGCGCAAATGCACCCTGCCGCCATTCGGCAAATCGGGATTCAAGCCAAAATGCGCCTCAATTTGGGGTCCTAGCCACGCGGTGTTGATCAATTGGTCAGGGTGGCCAGCCTTGGCCAAAGCTTCCATGTGCCACTGCATCAATGGTTTTCCGTGCACCTTTAGCATCGGTTTGGGCGCGGTATCGGTTAAGGGGCGCATGCGCTCACCACGACCGGCAGCCAAAACCATGGCGCTGGCCAAGCCCTCAGGCGAGGCGCCCACCCAGCGCTGGCGCGCATCGGTTTCTAAATTTGATTCCATGGTGTTCAAACGCATGCCGCTATGTTGCCATGCTGTGCGGCTTGCGCAAGCTCATGGGCAGTAAAATATCGGGCTTAGTTGGTAATTTCATTGCCAATTTCACCCGACCTTTTATTTGGAGCCCCCATGGCAATCACCCAACCCGCAGCTCAACAAATGGCCAATGCAATTCGTGCCTTGGCCATGGACGCTGTTCAACAAGCCAATTCGGGTCACCCAGGCGCGCCGATGGGCATGGCCGACATGGCCGTGGCTTTGTGGGGCGAGCACTTGCAACACAACCCGAAAAACCCGCATTGGGCCAACCGCGATCGATTTGTTTTGTCCAATGGCCACGGCTCGATGATCATTTATGCATTGCTTCACCTCACAGGCTATCCCTTGCCCATGACTGAGTTGAAAAACTTCCGCCAGCTGCACAGCAAAACCGCCGGTCACCCCGAAGTGGGCATCACACCCGGCGTTGAAACCACCACCGGTCCTTTGGGACAAGGCATCACCAACGCGGTGGGCATGGCCTTGGCTGAAAAATTATTGGCCGCAGAATTCAATCAAGTTGGACACAGCATCGTTGATCACCATACTTACGTGTTCATGGGCGATGGTTGCTTGATGGAAGGCATCAGCCACGAAGCATGCGC
>CALCBL010000642.1 GCA_937897495.1 uncultured Burkholderiales bacterium | reverse complement strand
GCCAATCGGTTGGCTCTGAGCTGTCAGGCAAAATGATTGACATTTGTCCCGTAGGCGCTTTAACCAGCAAACCATTCCGATACAGCGCTCGCACTTGGGAGTTGTCTCGCCGCAAATCGATTGCACCGCACGATTCATCGGGTGCCAACTTGGTGGTCCAAGTTAAAAACAACGAAGTGCTCCGTGTAGTGCCTTTGGAAAACGAAGAAGTCAATGAGTGCTGGATTGCCGACCGCGATCGTTTCTCTTACGAAGCTTTGAACAGTTCAGACCGTCTGCGCGCGCCCATGATCAAGCAGGGTGGTGAGTGGAAAGAAGTTGATTGGCAAACTGCCTTGGAATATGTGGCCAATGGCCTGAATCAAATCAGCAAAGACCATGGTGCAAGCAGCATTGGCGCTTTGGTCAGCCCACACAGCACACTTGAAGAACTGCATTTGGCCAGCACTTTGGTGCGTTCATTGGGCTCTGACAACATCGATTACCGATTGCGCAATGCAGAGTTTGCCAAAGCCGAAGGCGTACGTTATTTGGGTACCTCCATTGCCAGCCTGACACAAGTCCAACGTGTGTTGGTCATTGGCAGCAATCTGCGCAAAGACCATCCCTTGTTTGCGCAGCGCATTCGCCAAGCGCAACGCAATGGCGCTCAGGTCAATGCCATCACCTCCAAGGCATTGTTCAATGCAGCCGATGCGTGGGCCATGCCAGTGGCGCATGCCGATGTGCAAGAGGCCAGTGCCTGGGCGCAAAGCTTGGCCAATGTGGCCGCGGCAGTTGCGGCAGAGAAGGGCGTGTCTGCGCCTGCTCAAGGTCAAGCAACGCCAGAGGCACAAGCCATTGCCAAGTCACTCTTGGGCGGCGACCGCAAAGCTGTTTTGTTGGGCAATGCAGCAGCACACCACGCCAATGCGTCTAGCTTGCTTAGCTTGGCTAAGTGGATTGCCGACCAAACTGGCGCAACTTATGGCTACCTCACAGAAGCTGCCAACACAGTGGGCGCACAGTGGGCCAAAGCAGAGCCACAGACGGGTGGCTTGAATGCAGCGCAAATGCTGGCGGGTGGTTTGAAAGCGGTTTTGCTACTTAACACCGAGCCTGTTGAAGATGCTGCTGCAGGCGCCAAAGCTGTGGCTGCCTTGGCCGCCATGCAAATGGTTGTCACACTCAGCCCTTTCAAAACCAACATGTCTTTCTCAGACGTCTTGTTGCCCATTGCACCGTTTACAGAAACATCTGGCAGTTTCGTCAATGCAGAAGGACGTTTGCAAAGCTTCCATGCGGTGGTCAAGCCCTTGGCCGAAACCCGTCCGGCCTGGAAGGTGTTGCGCGTCTTGGCCAACATGCTGGGCTTGCCCCAGTTGGCTTTCGAAACTTCGCAAGACGTGTTGAAACAAATTGCCGATACGCCTTTGAATTTGAGCAACGACTGCAGTTCTGAAGTGCGCTTGGCTGGCAACGCCGACGCGCCTTGCGTGGCTTCTATTTATCAACTCGACAGCTTGGTGCGCCGCGCGCCGTCCTTGCAACTGACAGCAGACGCCCGAAATGCCAAGACGCTTGCTGAAGGAGTGCACGCATGATCGACGCTCTTTACAACGGCGGCCTTAACGCCATTTCAGAAACATGGTGGGCTACTTTGGTGTGGCCCGTCTTGTGGATCCTGCTGAAGATTGTGTGTGTCTTGTTGCCACTTTTGTTGTCTGTGGCTTACCTCACTTTATGGGAACGCAAACTGCTGGGTTTCATGCAGGTTCGCATAGGCCCCAACCGCGTCGGCCCGTTTGGTTTGTTGCAACCCTTTGCCGATGCCATCAAACTGCTCACCAAAGAACTGATCAACCCCTCGGCTGCTAGCCTGGGCTTGTTCCGGCTTGGCCCCATCATGGCCATCATGCCGGCCTTGGCCGCTTGGGTGGCCATTCCCTTTGGACCCGAAGTGGCGCTCACCAACATCAACGCAGGCTTGTTGTTGGTCATGGCCATCACCTCCATTGAGGTTTACGGTGTGATCATTGCGGGCTGGGCCTCAAATTCAAAGTACGCCTTCTTGGGTGCATTGCGCGCCTCTGCCCAAATGGTGAGCTACGAAATTGCCATGGGCTTTTGCTTCGTGGTGGTCATCATGGTCACTGGCAGCATGAACCTGACTGAAATTGTGTTGGGTCAGGGCAAAGGCGAAATGGCCAGCATGGGCCTGAACTTCTTGTCTTGGAACTGGTTGCCTTTGTTCCCCATCTTCATGGTCTACCTTATTTCTGGTGTGGCTGAAACCAACCGCCACCCCTTTGACGTAGTTGAGGGTGAAGCCGAAATTGTGGCGGGTCACATGGTGGAGTACTCTGGTATGGGCTTTGCCATCTTCTTCTTGGCCGAATACGCCAGCATGTGGCTGGTGTCCATCTTGGCTGTGATCATGTTCTTGGGCGGCTGGATGTCACCCATCGA
>CALCBL010000641.1 GCA_937897495.1 uncultured Burkholderiales bacterium | reverse complement strand
CCAGTTCAATGTTGTTTGGAAAACACCAGGTCCTGTGAAAGCCAAGCCATGGAGCCCTTACATTCCTGGCAATGACAAGAAGCCTGACGAACCCGCTAAGAAGTAATTTTTGAAGCTCGTCCTAGAGGAAGGACGGCTTCGTCCTTCCTCTTTTTTTTGTAATCCGCAAAGACGAAACATGATCCGTTTAAGAACTTGGCCGGTGATTTTTTTACTGGTTTCATGCATGGCTATGGCCTTCTTGGCCAGTCCTGCAAAGGCGATGAGTCTTGCCGAGATGAAGGGATTGGTTGAAGGCGACACCGATCAAAGAATTGAAACCCTGAACAAAGTTGTTGCGCAGGGCGATGAGAAGACATTGGTATTTTTGCAAGCTTTGGCTGACGATGCCGTCAAAGTTGCAGGCGACAAAATTTGGATTGTGCGCGACAGCTTGGGTGCTGGCAAAGCCATGGATCCGCTGACAGGACAAAAAAGCGATTTGCCTGCAGATGCTCAAGATGTGGTGAGCAATAACCGCTTTCGCAGTGAAATTGAAACAGCCTTAGCGGCTTTGAAGTTATTCAGCAGCGAAGTGAAGATGCGTGAGCAAGCTGTCAAAGCTTTGCTCAAAGAACCTGACGCGAGCAAGTTGCCTATTCTGAACAAGGCGCTGGCCCAAGAGCAAGACGCCAAGGTTCTAAATTTACTCCAATTGGCCAAAGCCGCCGCTCAACTGGGCGATGCCGATGTGGCGGTTCGCTTGGAATCTGCAAAGCGCTTGGCTGAAAGCCAAACGCCTGAAACACAACTTCTTTTGAATGAGCGTCTGGCGCAAGAAACAGACGCACAAGTGAAAGCACAGCTTCGAAAATCACTCACTGCCATCGAGGGTGCTTTGAAAACGGGTGAACGATTAGGTGCCTTGTTCACAGGCGTGAGCTTGGGCTCTATTTTGTTGCTGGTGGCACTCGGCTTGGCCATCACCTATGGCCTCATGGGTGTGATCAACATGGCCCACGGCGAACTCATGATGATTGGTGCCTACGCTACTTACGTGGTGCAGGTGTTGTTCCGTCAGTATTTGCCGTCTTATTTCGACGCCTATTTATTATTGGCTGTCCCCATTTCATTCTTGACATCTGCCTTGGTAGGTGCATTTTTAGAGCGCACGGTCTTGCGTTTTTTGTATGGCCGACCCCTAGAGTCCTTGTTGGCCACATGGGGCATTAGCCTGATTTTGATGCAAGCCGTTCGCTCCTTGTTTGGCGCGCAAAACGTAGGCGTAGAAAACCCAGCTTGGATGAGTGGTGGTGTTCAAGTGCTCTCCAATTTAAGCTTGCCCTACAACCGCTTGATCATCATTGGATTTGCGGTGGCTGTGCTGCTGGCCATGACCTTGGTCATTGGCAAAACTCGCTTAGGTTTGTTTGTTCGAGGTGTGACGCAAAACAGACCCATGGCTTCGTGCATGGGTGTGAATACCGCACGCATTGATACCTACGCATTTGCATTGGGTTCTGGCATTGCAGGTCTTGCAGGCTGTGCCCTCAGCCAAGTTGGCAATGTGGGCCCCGACTTAGGGCAGAGCTACATTGTCGACGCGTTCATGGTGGTTGTGTTGGGCGGCGTGGGTCAGTTGGCCGGTACTGTTTATGCTGCGTTAGGTCTTGGTTTAGTGAACAAGTTGCTTGAAGGCGTGACGGGCGCTGTGCTTGCCAAAATTTGCGTGCTGGTGTTCATCATCATCTTCATTCAAAAACGCCCACAAGGTATTTTTGCCATGAAGGGTCGGAGCGCGGAGGCTTGAGATGAATCCTTTGAATCATTCCAAAATTGAATTGCCTGGACGTGAGCCACTGTTCACACGCAAGGGATGGACCGCATTCCTAGTAGCGCTCTTGTTCGTGTGCCTTTGTGTGCCACTCATGAATTTGATAGTGCCTCAAGGTCATTGGTTGCACTTTAGCGACTACGCAGTCAGCTTGGTTGGCAAAATCATGTGCTACGCCATTTGCGCGTTGGCCATGGATTTGATCTGGGGCTACACCGGCATTTTGTCATTGGGGCATGGCTTGTTTTTTGCCATTGGTGGTTATGTCATGGGGATGTACCTCATGCGCCAAATTGGCACCGATGGCAATTACAAAAGCAACTTGCCCGACTTCATGGTGTTTCTTGACTGGAAAGAGTTGCCTTGGCATTGGACACTGTCTGACAGTTTTGTGGCCACTTTGTTGTTGATTGTGTTGGTGCCTGCGGTGGTGTCGGGAGTATTTGGTTACTTTGCTTTTCGTTCACGCATCAAGGGTGTTTACTTTTCCATCATCACGCAGGCCATGACCTTTGCAGCCATGTTGTTGTTCTTTAGAAATGAAACAGGTTTTGGTGGCAACAACGGCTTCACAGACTTCAAGCGCATTTTAGATTTGCCTTTGGCGACACCCAACATGCGCATGATTCTGTTTGTCTTAACCGGTCTGACATTGCTCGGTTTTTTCTTGATGGCCCGTTGGCTCATTCGCAGCAAATTTGGCCGAGTATTGCAAGCCATCCGAGATGCTGAAACCCGCGTCATGTTTTCAGGCTATTCGCCTTTGCCCTACAAGCTCAGCATTTGGGTCATCTCTGCCGTCATGTGCGGTGTGGCGGGTGCTTTGTATGTGCCGCAAGTGGGCATCATCAACCCTGGTGAAATGAGCCCTGCCAACTCCATTGAAATTGCAGTTTGG
This sequence comes from uncultured Burkholderiales bacterium, assembly GCA_937897495.1. Lineage (GTDB taxonomy): Bacteria > Pseudomonadota > Gammaproteobacteria > Burkholderiales > Burkholderiaceae_C > Limnohabitans_A. The sequence continues at coordinate 1,312 of CALCBL010000641.1, read as the reverse complement.
GCGGCTGTGGGTGGCCGCGGCAGTTTGATTGGACCGGTGGTGGGCGCGTTCTTGGTCAACGGCGCCAAGAGTTGGTTGACCGTCTCCGCCCCCGAGTTTTGGTTGTATTTCTTAGGTGCCTTGTTCATTGCTGTGACCTTGTTCTTGCCGCAAGGTGTGGTGGGCTTGGTGCAGCGCTTGAAGGGTGGTCGCTCATGACCCCTGATTTATTGAAGCAAGGTGCTGGGCGCGTGGCTAAGCAACTTGAAAAAGTCAGTACCGAAACTGAATCAGGAGGACGAGACGCCAGTTATGGCCGCGTACATACTGCAGGCGAAGTGGATGTCTCGCATGGCCGTATTTTGTATTTGGAAGATGTCAGTGTGAGCTTTGACGGTTTCAAAGCCATCAACAAACTCTCACTTGACATTGCACCGGGTGAGTTGCGCTGCATCATTGGTCCTAACGGTGCTGGCAAGACCACCATGATGGACATCATCACGGGTAAAACACGCCCTGATGAAGGGCAGGTATTCTTTGGCAGCACCATCGATTTGCTAAGCCACAACGAACCCGAAATTGCGCAATTGGGCATTGGCCGAAAATTTCAAAAGCCCACCGTGTTTGAGCAACTCAGCGTCTTTGAAAACTTGGAGCTTGCACTCAAGACACCTAAAGGTGTGAAGGCGTCTATGTTTTTCAAACTCGATTCAGTTCAATCAGATCGATTGGCGGAAGTGCTTCACACCATTCACCTGGCCGACAGTGTGCTCACGCAAGCTGGCAATTTGAGCCATGGTCAGAAGCAATGGCTGGAAATTGGCATGTTGCTCATGCAAGACCCCAAGCTCTTGTTGTTGGACGAGCCTGTGGCCGGTATGACCGACCACGAAACAGAACGTACAGCTGAGTTATTTTTAAGCCTCAAGGGCAAGCACTCTTTGATGGTGGTAGAGCACGACATGGGATTTATCAAAGCCATCTCTGACATCGTGACGGTGCTGTGCGATGGCTCGGTGTTGGCGCAAGGCACCTTGGATCAAGTTCAAGCCGATGAGCGTGTGATTGAAGTTTATTTAGGCCGTTGAGAAGAGGCATTGAGATGAATTTAACGGTACAAAATATTCAGCAGTATTACGGGGGTTCCCACATCTTGCGCGATGTGAGTTTGGAAGCCAAGTTGGGTGAAGTGACTGTTTTATTGGGCCGCAACGGTGTGGGTAAAACCACCTTGTTGAAATCCTTGATGGGCGTGGTGCCTATCAAGAGCGGGTCGGTGGTTTTAGGCAGCCAAGACCTGACGCGAGCAACGCCCTATGAGCGCGCGCGCGCC
>CALCBL010000640.1 GCA_937897495.1 uncultured Burkholderiales bacterium | reverse complement strand
TTTTCCGTTAAGCGTTTTTTTAATTTTTGGAGATAGACATGGCTGATTTGTTTGACAACCCAATGGGTTTGTGTGGTTTTGAGTTTGTTGAATTTGCGTCCCCCGTGGCGGGCGTTCTAGAGCCCTTGTTCGAAAAAATGGGCTTTTCTTTGGTGGCCAAACACCGCTCTAAAGATGTGGTGCTTTACCGCCAAGGCGACATCAATTTCATTGTGAACCGCGAGCCCAAAAGTTTGGCGGGCTACTTTGCAGCCGAGCACGGGCCGTGCGCATGCGCTTTGGCGTTCCGTGTCAAAGACTCGCACAAGGCCTACGCCCGCGCACTGGACATGGGCGCGCAGCCCGTCGAAGTACCTACAGGCCCCATGGAGCTAAGACTGCCCGCCATCAAAGGCATTGGCGGCGCGCCCCTTTATTTGATTGACCGCTACGAAGACGGTAAGAGCATTTACGACATTGACTTCGAGTTCATAGAAGGCGCTGACCGTCACCCCTTTGGCCACGGCCTGAAACTCATCGACCACCTCACACACAATGTGTACAAGGGTCGGATGTCTTTTTGGAGTGGCTTTTACGAGAAGATTTTTAACTTCCGCGAAATTCGTTACTTCGACATCAAAGGTGAACACACGGGCCTAACAAGCCGCGCCATGTCGGCGCCCGATGGCCTCATTCGCATTCCCTTGAACGAAGAATCGGGCAAAAATGGCGGGCAAATTGAAGAGTTCTTGATGCAGTTCAACGGCGAGGGCATTCAGCACATTGCCCTGCTCACCGACGACATCATGAAGAGCGTCGATTCGCTTCAAATGGCGGGCATTCCCCTCATGACGGCACCCAACGACATTTACTATGAAATGCTGGAAGAGCGCCTGCAAGGCCATGGCGAACCCGTGGCAGAACTGCAAGCTCGGGGTATATTGATGGATGGCTCAACTGCCAATGGCGAGAAACGTTTGCTTTTGCAAATTTTCTCGCAAACATTGTTGGGCCCTGTGTTTTTTGAGTTCATTCAGCGCAAAGCCGATGAAGGTTTTGGCGAAGGCAACTTCAAAGCATTGTTTGAGTCTTTAGAACGTGATCAAATGAGACGTGGCGCCCTTCAAATAGACGCCTAAAGGAAAGTCATGAAAATTAGCCGAATTCACCACGCCGCTTACCGCTGCAAAGACGCCAAAGAAACCGTTGAGTGGTATGCCAAAAACTTGAACATGGACTTTGTCTTGGCCATTGCCGAAGACTTGGTGCCCTCCACCAAAGCGCCCGACCCCTACATGCACGTCTTCTTAGATGCAGGTGGTGGCAACGTGCTGGCGTTTTTTGAACTGCCCAATTCACCCGAAATGGGCCGCGATGAAAACACCCCTGGCTGGGTGCAGCACATGGCCTTTGAAGTAGACAGCATGGAAACCTTGCTGGCAGCCAAGGCCAAACTAGAGGCCAATGGTGTTGACGTACTGGGCCCTACCAACCACACCATTTTCAAAAGCATTTACTTCTTTGACCCCAACGGTCACCGCTTGGAATTGGCCACCAACACCGGCACCCCCGAGATGTACAAAACCTTGGACGAGGTGAAGTGGGACATGCTGAACGAGTGGAGCAAAACCAAGCGCGCGCCCAAGCATGCGGCTTGGATGCATGAACCAGGCTGATACTTCTAAACCGGGTACCAACACTGCTGTTCGCAGCTGTGTGAGGATGGGGTGGGTGGGTGACGATTTCTGGTAC
>CALCBL010000639.1 GCA_937897495.1 uncultured Burkholderiales bacterium | reverse complement strand
AAGCGGGTAAATTGGATGTTCAACATGTACCCTACAAACGCGGCGGCCCTGCGATGCAAGACTTGATCGCGGGGCACGTTCCCATAACCACCCCCATCATGTCTTCAGCCGTCCTTGCACAACACCGTGCCGGGCGTGCGCGCATTTTGGGTGTCAACAGCGATGCACGGCTGAAAGCTGCGCCCGATATTCCCACCTCTGTTGAGGCGGGCGTGCCCGACATGCGCGTTCAAGTTTTCAACGCCGTCTTCACCCCCGCTGGCGTGCCGCGCGATGTTCAAGAGTTTTTGCGGGCAACACACAACAAAGTTAGAAACGACCCCGCTTTCTTGCAGGATCTTGAAAAGGCCGGCGCCGAGCCCTTCACTTTGTCCGACCCTGAAAAGTTCATTTCAGATGAAGTCGTCCGTTGGACCAACGTGATCAAAACCACTCAGTTCAAGGCTTCTTGAAAGCAGTGTGCGCTTGCTTGGCGTGCTTGCATTGGCTGATAAATGAGGCGCGCTAATTGATAGCCATTTGACATGGTGGACAATAGCCCCCGTGCCAACCTCTGCCATTTTGAACCCGCCAAGCCACATTCTGAGTGTTCTCAGCGAGGTTTTTGGCTATGAGTCTTTCAGAGGCCCGCAGCAAGCCATCATCGAGCACGTCACCAGCGGACACGACGCCTTGGTGCTCATGCCTACAGGCGGCGGCAAAAGCCTGTGTTATCAAATACCGGCCATTGCCAGACAAAGCGCAGGGCAAGGTATCACCATTGTGGTGTCGCCCCTCATTGCACTCATGCACGACCAAGTCGGTGCCTTGCACGAGGCTGGCGTCAGTGCTGCTTTTTTAAATTCCACGCTTTCCCCAGAAGAAACTCAAGCCATCGAACAGCGCTTGCGCCTGGGCGAGGTCACTTTGCTCTATGCCGCGCCAGAGCGCATCAATACACCCCGATTTTTAGCGCAATTGGATGCCCTTTATGCGCAAGGTTTGTTAAGTTTATTTGCCATCGATGAAGCCCATTGCGTCAGCCAATGGGGTCACGATTTTCGGCCTGAATATCGAAGCCTGACTGTCTTGCACGAGCGCTTTCCAGGGGTGCCAAGGGTGGCGCTCACGGCCACAGCCGATGCCCTGACCCGTGCCGACATCATTGAGCGTCTTCAGCTTGAAGACGCCCAGCTTTTCATCAGCAGCTTTGATCGGCCCAACATTCGGTACACCATTGTTGAGAAAAAGGATGCCTCGGCACAATTGCTTCGATTCATTGAACGTGAGCACGAAGGTGAAGCGGGTGTGGTCTATTGTCAGTCGCGCAAACGCGTTGAAGAAGTGGCCGAAATGTTGGCCCAAACTGGCATCGATGCACTGCCCTATCACGCGGGCTTAGACGCGGCCATTCGTCAAAAACACCAAGATCGATTTTTGCGAGATGAGGGTGTTGTCATGGTGGCCACCATTGCTTTTGGCATGGGCATTGACAAACCCGATGTTCGATTTGTTGCGCATCTGGACATGCCCAAAAACATCGAAGGTTATTACCAAGAAACCGGACGCGCTGGGCGCGACGGCTTGCGTGCCAACGCGTGGATGGCCTACGGCCTGCAAGATGTCGTCAACCAAAGGCGCATGATTGACGAAAGCCCTGCTGAAGAAAGCTTCAAACAGGTCATGCGCGGCAAACTCGACGCTTTGTTGGCGCTGGCCGAAGCCACAGACTGCCGACGTGTTCGGCTTTTGTCTTATTTCGACGAAGCCAGCGAGCCTTGCGGCAACTGCGACAACTGCTTAAATCCACCCGCCGTTTGGGATGGCACCGATGCCGCTCGAAAATTACTTTCCACGGTGTTTCGCGCTGAACAACACAGTGGCTTTTCGTTCGGCTCTGGCCACATCATGGACATCGTGCGCGGCAAATCTACCGAAAAAGTAACTCAATTTGGCCACGCAAAGCTAAGCACTTTTGGCATCGGCGCCAATTTCAGCGAAGTTCAATTGCGCGGCGTCTTAAGGCAGCTTATTGCCATGGGCGCTTTGAATGTTCAGGGTCAAGTCTTCAACACGCTGCAATTGACAGAGGGCTCACGGGCGGTTTTGCGTGGCGAAATCAGCGTGCTCTTGCGAGAGTCTGTGAGTCAGAAAGCTGAAAAACGAAGCCGCAAGTCTCAAGCACCTGGGCCAGCCGCTGCCAATTTAAGCCAAGAGGCTTTGGGGAGGTACATCAACTT
>CALCBL010000638.1 GCA_937897495.1 uncultured Burkholderiales bacterium | reverse complement strand
TGATGACAACCTGTTTTGATGGCTTGATGGTCAGAAAAACGAAAACAAGCTAGACCGCCACGCGCACTAATTTTTGTGGATCAAACCTGAGTTGCTCATTCTTGCGAGCATAGCCAAACGGATTGGCCAGCACACGACAATCTTGGTGAACATAATCTTGCGCGCAATGCAGATGGCCATGCAACCACACTTGGGCCTTGGGCATTAGGTGGTCCAGCGCATTGCAAAAACCAGCCGTGCCAGGTGTCAGGCCATAGCGCGGATCGGCACTTTTCAAGCTGGGCGCAAAGTGCGTGATCACCACTGTGGGGCCTTCAAAACTTTCTGACAGTGCGTTGCTTAGCCAGGCCTGATCGTCTTGCGCTTTGGCCCTCACGGCCGCTGACAAAAAGGGCTCACCATTCAAAGTGGTGCCCGTTTTGCGCAGGTAAAAATCAGCTGCGCGCTCTGCTTTCTGGCGTGCTTGGAGTTGTTGTGTGATGGGCCCACTCAGAGGCACCAAGGCTTCAAAATCGCTCCACAAGGTGCAGCCTATCAAGCGCACACCCTGCATCACAACAACCCGTTGATGCAAGAAAGTGATCTCCAGTCGCTCGCATGTCTCGCGCAGCCTTGCATCGGCTTCTTCAAAAGGCAAGCCGTCGTATTCATGATTGCCAGGCACAAAGAAAACGGGTACGGGCCATGCAGCCAAATCTTTGCGGGGTGAAAATCTAGCCAAACCAAAATCAGTGTCTTGTTGACCAAACAGCATCGAGCCGGTTTGGTAAGAGCCAATGTCTCCCGCCAGCACAAGCGCATCGGCCAGTGGCGAAATCTTTGGCACAAAATGCGGATGCGTTTCAAGGTGCAAATCAGAAAGCAATTGAATGTTCATGACGGTCTTGTACTTTTGAAAACGTCGCGCGCAATGTCGATCAGCTGCTCTCTCAACCATCGGTGTTCGCTTTGCGCATGCTTGCGTCTGTGCCACACAGCATCCACATGCAAGGTGGGAACTTTGAAAGGCAACTCGCACATGAACAGTTCTTTGGCAATGCCTGTCGTGGGCACAAAATGTTTGGGCAAAACAGTGAGCAGATCGGAGTTCACAACCACGCGGCCCGCCGTGAAAAACTGATTCACGGTCATGACCACGCGCCGCTGTTTGCCAATCGATGCCAAGGCCTCATCGATAAAGCCATAGGGGCGACCTGAAAAACTCACAAGCAAGTGCCGTGCATTGCAAAACTCTTCCAAGCTGATGTTCTTTTGCGCCAAGGGATGTTTGCGGCGCATGACACACACATACTCACCGTCATACAAGCGCTGGTGCGCAAACGCAACCGCCTCGCCCGATTGTGCTTTTGCTGTGAGGTCTGCCAAGACAGCGGGAAAATAACCCAAAGCCATATCGGCAATGCCATCGTTCAGCATGTTTCTAGGATCACGTGTGGTCAGCGGTAAAACTCGAATAGACACATTGGGCGCATGCTTTTCAAGCGCCTGACCCAAATTTCCCATCAACTCGGCTGCGGTGGCGTCGGCCATGGCCAAGACAAAAGAATTTCGGGCCTCACTGGGAATGAAGTGTTGAGGCACCAAGCCCGTTTGCAACTGGTCGAGTGCGGCTCTCACATTGGGCCAAAGCAACAAGGCAAAAGGGGTGGGTGTGATGCCATGGCCATCGCGCCGAACCAGGTCGTCCCCAAGCGTTTCTCGCAGCCGCCGAAGTGAGTTGCTCACAGCGGGCTGCGTGATGGACAAATTGCGCGCCGCTTTGGTCAAGCTTTTTTCAGCCATGACTTCGTCAAAGACCCGAAGTAAATTCAGATCCAAGGTTCGGAAATTGGTTTGGATGGCCTCAATCATTTCCATTGTGAATGATAAGTATCATAAATATAAAGTTGAACAACACTAGAGTAAACCCTATGATTTACACATGGTCAAGCAAAAGATCCGTTTTATCCAACGCTTAGGCCTCATGAATTAGTTTTATGAACAAGGAAATTAAAATGAACCGCAATTCTGTCCACTTAGATTACCCCCTGACACACCCTGGCGTCGAGCGTGCCGAACAAGTCGCTGCCAACTTCAGGCGCTTGAGCGACAGCTTCAACCCAACACGCACCTTGGCCGCCATTCTTTTGTCTGCCATCGTTGCAGCCTTTGTGGTTGTGGCCGATC
>CALCBL010000637.1 GCA_937897495.1 uncultured Burkholderiales bacterium | reverse complement strand
GTTTATGCGTTACCTCCTGAAAGCCCTTATGGTGTGCCTATCAATGACCAATACGGATTGGTCGATGTGGCTGCAGAAGGCTTTTGGACCGAACCTAGACGCCAACGCAAATTCAAAGAGTTGGAAAAATTATGCAAACGGCTAACAGTCACTGAACGTGTTGTACCCGGCCATTCCTTGACCATAGAAGATGTCTACGAAATGGGCGGAGTGCACTTTGACGCCTACTATATTCACCCAGATGAGGTGGCAGGTTTTGTGGACTACATTCAAAATTTGGATGTTTTAATTATTCGTGCCTTCTCTGAAAAAGGCGATTTGGTACTCACAGATGTTTCAATTTTGTTGCCTGAGCGAAAACAAGTTTATGGCAGTTTTTGTCAGTGGAACCCGTTGTATAAAAACAGATCGCCCGGCATTTTTGCATGCCTATTGGCTTCGAAGTGGGCGGCCAAGAATGGCTACCATTGTTACAACTTGGGGCCGGTTGACGACTATGGCTACAAAGCCTTGTTTGTGACCCATTTTGAACCTATCTTTGCTGTGGCCATGACCGATGAAAATCACCCATTGGCCTTAGATACCAAGTCACCCTTGCACACCGACTTTAGCCCTGATGTTTGGAATCAGATCAAAAGGCCAAAATGAAGTGATTGGGGGTGAGTCATCATTCAAAGTGATGTTCCTCGTCAAACGCCAGGTCGTAGTCAAAAAACAATTCTTCACCCGCTTTTATTTTCCTGAGCGATAAAAGCGTATTGTTTTTTAAGTATTTGATATTGGGCTTTTTAGAGTGGTTCATGTAAAAAGCCATGTTCATTGCGTTAAGGCCAATGGATGGAATGAGGTGTTCGTCTTTGTCGTAGTAGCAAAACATGCGAACTTCTTTTTGAACGCTGGCAGGCAGTTTTTTGATTTCTTTCTTGGAAAAAGAAAACTCTTTGATCTTGAGCAAGCTGACCAAAGGCTGGGTGCCTTTGGGGATGTCTCTGATGGCAAATACGCCAATGCCGTGAATGGGTGAAACGCCTAGCCTGCAGTACACCTCTGTTTGAAGGTGTTTTAAAATTCTTGCTTTATCGATGGCCATCACTGCTCCACTTTGCGGTATCGTTGTATGTTAACGGCATGTGAACTTTTATGAAATACAAAACAACAGAGCTCATCTCATTTGCAATCGACTTATTGCAGTCTGCAGGGCTACCCGCTGACAAGGCAAAGTCTGTGGCCGAAGTGTTGGTAGAGGGTGACTTGCTTGGGCACACAACCCACGGCCTGGCTTTGCTGGCACCCTACTTGGCTGAACTTGAAAAAGGCAGCATGCGCAAAGAAGGGGAGCCGACTGTTGTTTCTGACTTTCCAGCAGCCCTCACATGGGATGGCAACAGATTGCCTGGCCCTTGGTTGGTCTTGCAAGCCATGCATGTGGCCATTGATCGAGCCAAATTGCAGGGCACCTGCACGGTCGTGATCAGGCGCAGTCATCACATCGCATGCCTAGCCGCGTACCACCAGCGCGCCACCGATCAAGGCATGCTGATGCAGTTGCATTGCTCAGATCCCAACTCTAAAAGTGTGGCTCCCTTTGGCGGTCTAGACCCTGTTTTTACCCCCAACCCTGTCTCCTATGGCTTGCCCACTTCAAGCATGCCCATTTTGGTAGATGTGTCTACTTCGGCCACGACCAATGGCATGACCAACCGTTTGTATGCAGAGAAGAAGCCGCTTCCTGCAGCTTGGGTCATGGATGGGCATGGCCAATCAAGCACAGACCCAGCGGTGCTCTTTCAGGAGCCCAAGGGCACCATCCTGCCTTTAGGTGGCATGGATTCGGGTCACAAAGGCTATGGTTTAAGTTTGATGGTTGAAGCCTTGACGGGTGGCTTGGCGGGCCATGGTCGCGCCGATCCTCTCGAAGGGTGGGGCGCAACTGTTTTTCTACAGATCATTGATCTCAACGCATTTGCAGGAAAAAGCGCCTATGAAAGGCAAATGGATCAAGTCGTAGCCAATTGCCACAACTCAAAACCGGCCAAGCCTGAGCAACAGGTTAGAACGCCTGGTGAAAGAGGCTTGCAACATAAAGCTGAAAGCCTCTTAAAGGGTTTGACGCTTTATCCAAGCATCATGCCCATGTTGTTGCCATGGGCCAGCAAACTCAGTGTTAAGGCACCTCAGGCCATTTGAGAAGGGCTGGGTTTGGACCGCAGCTTGGCAATCAAAGGCCATGACCAAACTAGGATGCACAACACGGCAAGGCACAGCGCAATAGGGCGCGCAAAGAAGGCGCCTAGATCGCCATTGGATTTAATCATGGATGTGATGAAGTTTTCTTCTAGCATGCCCCCAAGCACAACACCCAAAATAGCCGGTGCGATGGGAAAACGATTGGCCTCTAAGATGTAAGCCAAGATGCCGGCAACCAGCATGATGCCTACTTCAAACAGGGAGTTGTTGATGGCAAATGTGCCTACGATGCAGAACAGCAAGATCAGTGGCATGAGGATTTCTCTGGGGACTCGCAAAATACGTTTTGCAACCTTGATGCACAAAATGCCAAGCGGAATCATGATGATGTTGGCCAAAATGAAAAGTAAAAAAACTGCGTAAATATTTTGCGGATTGGTGGTGAACAGCGTGGGCCCGGGGTTCATGTTTTTCATGTAGAGCACACCAATCACAATGGCGGTGATGGAGTCGCCTGGAATGCCAAACACCAAGGCTGGAATACAAGCGCCCGCCAAGGCGCTGTTGTTGGCGGACCCTGATTCGACAATGCCTTCCACATGGCCTGTGCCAAACTTTTCGGGTTCTTTGGAGAATTTTTTGCTCATGGCGTAAGACATCCACGCGGCAATGTCTGCGCCTGCACCAGGCAATGCGCCAACAGCAGTGCCCAAGACACTGCCACGAAGAATTTGCACCGGATATTTTTTGGCCAATGCCCATTGACCCGCCATGACGCTGCCAACTTTTTCGACGACCAATTCTGCAGGCGGGCTTGTATCGATGACATATCGAATGATTTCAGAAATGGCAAACATGCCAATCATCATGGCAATCATGCCAATACCGCCCATCATTTCTGCATTGCCAAAGGTGAAACGCGGGAAGCCTGCAGGATTGCCTAGACCGACACAGGCGACCAAAAGTCCAAGCAGCAGTGTGGTGACGCCTTTGAGTGGCTGGTTGGACGTGATGAAAACAGCGCAGGTTAAACCTAACAAAACCAACCAGAAGTATTCGAATGAGCTGAAATTCAAGGCAAAGTCTGCAAGTGCAGGGGCCGCTAAGATTAAGACCACAGTGCCAAATAGCCCCCCCACTGCAGAGAAAACCAAGCCAGCACCTAAAGCCAGTTCGGCTTGTCCCTTTTTTGTCATTGCAAAAGCTTCATCGGTGTAAGCCGCAGACGCAGGGGTACCTGGAATGCGCAACAAACAACCGGGAATGTCGCCAGAGAAAATGGCCATGGCTGTGGCTGTCACCATGGCTGCAATGGCTGGGATGGGTGGCATGAAAAAAGTGACAGGCACCAGCAAAGCGGTGGCCATGGTGGCTGTGAGGCCGGGTACTGCTCCTACAAAAAGTCCGTAGAGTGCAGCAATCACCATCACCATCAAGGTGTAGGGATCGAAGACCATCGAAAATGCTTGCTCAATGGCTGTCCACATAGAGAAACTCCTATTTCATGCAACTGACTGAAAAATCAATGTGAACAACTCACCACGCCCAAGGTGTGAGAATGCCCCAAGGTAGAGGAACTCGAAGCAGTTTGTAGAAAGCGAAATGAACCACCAGTGTGGCTATGCCCGCAACCAGAAGTCCACGCCGCCATTGAACCTTGAGCGCTTTGAACAATGCCACCAAGATTAAGAAACCAGTGGGCAAAAAGCCAAGATGGTTTGCAGCAACGATGTAGAACACCACGCTAGCCAAAAGGACACAAAGTGCCACGATGTGGCGCGGCGAATGGACCCAATCTTCCCAAGCAAACCACGCGCTTGGCTCACGACTCCGCAGGCCCTTGATGACCATCAAGGCGCCAGTGATGCACAAGCCAACGGCAATCAGTCCTGGAAATAAGGCGGGGCCAACTGGTTGACCCGGAATATTGGGAAACCCCCTGATGGCAAAGAGCACCAAAGCGCCCAATGCCAAAAAGAAGAATCCAAAAAGCGCGTCATGAATCTTCATGACTTACTTCACCAGGCCAACAGCTTTCATGGTTGCGCCCAGTTCTGAGTTTGATTTCACCATGAATTTGGAGAAGTCATCGGGGCTCGCATAGATGACGCCAAAACCACGACTGGCCATGAATTCGTTGTACTCTTTGCTGGCAGCTACTTTGCGAACAGACTCTGCCAACTTATCGCGGATGGGGGCGGGTAAGCCCTTTGGCGCCACAATGCCGCGCCATGCTGCCATGGTCCAGTCACTGCCAAGTGCTGACTTTAAGGTGGGTACGTTGGGGTACAGGGCAGAGGGCTTGTCGTTCATGATGGCCAAGCTTTTAACTTTGCCAGCATCAATCAATGAGCGAGCTTCAGGCAGTGACACTGGCGCCACTTCAATGCCGCCAGCGACCATGTCTTGTAAGCCTGGCGCTGCACCGTTACTGGGCACCCATGGCAGTGCAGCAGGGTCAATTTTTTGATCGCGCAACAGGCCCGCAATGGCCAAATGCCAAATGCCGCCTTGTCCTGTGCCGGATGCTTTGAATTTGCCAGGGTTGGCTTTGATGGCCGCCAATAATTCGTTCACCGTTTTATAGGGTGAGTCTGCACGCACTTGAACGCCTGCTGGGTCGGCATTGACCAGTCCAATAGGGGTGTAGGAGGCGCTGGTGAGTTCGGTAAGGCCTTGCCAATGCATCATGCCAATTTCAACGGTGGCCAAGCCAATGGTGTAACCATCTGGTTGGGCTGAGGCAATGGCAGCGTGCCCCACGACGCCACTGCCACCTGTGCGATTCACCACGTTGACAGGCTGGCCCAAGTCTTTTTCCATCAGGCTGCCAATGATCCGAGCCGTTGCGTCGGTTCCACCGCCGGCGCCCCAAGGGACGATGAGCGTGATGGGACGAACGGGATAATTTTGCGCTGCAGCAGGCAGTACGCTGACAACGCTAAGCAATCCCAGTAAAGCACTGGCCAATAATTGACGACGGGGGAATACAGACATGGCGAACTCCTGAAAAGATGGGTTGAACACGGTTTTGTACAAGGTGCTCAAGTTACGCCTTTTTTGGCATGATGGCATTAGGGTGAACCCAATGTTTGGTCTGAAATCAGGTGTTTGTCAGCCTGCCGTTACAAAGGATCATTTCATGCGCACCAGTTGGCCCGGTCTGGCGCTTGTAACTTCGCCGTGGCGCTGAACTTGTTCGCCGGCCACCCAAGTTGAGGCATAACCACTTGCGCGTTGTAAAAAGCGTTTGCCATTCGCAGGCAAATCGCGCATTAATTGAGGCAAGCCAACACTCAGACCATGGGGGGCGATGGCATTGATATCGGCGCGAAGGCCAGGTGCAATGAGGCCGCGATCTTTCAGGCCTAAATACTTTGCATTTCTGCTTGTCAGCATTTCTATGGCCGTTTCCAATGGCATGGCGTCTTTGCTTCTGCCTTGGACCCAATGCGTGAGCATGAAGGTGGTGAAACTGGCATCGCAGACCGTGCCAACGTGCGCACCGGCATCACTCAGGCCGCTCAAAGCGCGAGGATGCCCCAGCATTTTCCGCACAGTGTCTAAGTTGCCTTCGTTGTAATTGAAGATGGGGAAGTAAACCAAAGCGTCGCCTTGGCTAGCGCTGAAGTGGTCATAGAGTGCTTCTAAAGGCGTGATGCCTTTTTGTTTGGCCTGTACCAAAAAACTATCCATGACAGATGGCTCGTAATTCAATGTGGCTTCAAGTGGGAACATGCGACCACTGATCATGTCAATGCGCGCTAGCAAGATGTCGACCAAAGGCGGAATGGCGCTGCCATCGCCTGCTAGCCGCTCAGACTTTTCAGAAAGAATGCGAGCTTTTCTGGCGGGGTCGCGTAGCGCCGTCGCTCTTTCTGCCAAGGGCAAGTGAGCCACTTCTTTGTAGGATGGAAAGCCCATGAACGGATGGAAGCTGGCGTCTAAACCATTTAAAACCCCAATGCCCCTGGCTGCTGTTTGCATGAAGAGCGAAAGCCCTTTGGCAGTGGCTTTTTCAACGCGATCTTGTATTTTTAAATATTGCTCACCACCCGGATCACGTTGTAGCCAAGTTAGTGAAAGTGGTTTGCCGCTGGTATGTGCCACGGCTTCTACCAAATCAAATTCAGCGTCAAATTCGGTGGGCCCGTTCATGAGGTTGTAGTCACTGACCATTTGAATCACACCATGACTCAAGCCTTGGAAGGCTTGGGCCAGACCGGTTAATTCGGCATGGCTGGCATTGGCGTCAGGTGTGTCCTTGCCTTCTGAAGTTCGATGGTTGTCGCTTCGGCCTGTGCTGAAACCTGCGGCTCCGGCTTCTAAGGCTTCGCGCAAAAGGACTTGCATGTCCTTGATGTCTTGCGCTGTGGCCACTTCATGGGCCAAGGCACGCTCTTTCATGACATACATGCGCAGGGGATCGTGAGGCACTTGAACCAAATAGTCTAGGCTTCGAGGTGTGGCCGCCAATGCGTCCATGTACTGTGGAAAACTTTCCCAATTCCACACAATGCCTTCGTGCAAAGCAGCGCCTGGAATGTCTTCCACGCCTTCCATGAGCTTGATCAGATCGTCTTCGTGACCCGGGCGCTTGGGTGCAAAGCCCACACCACAATTGCCCATGACCAAGGTAGTGACACCATGGTAGATGCTGGGGGTAAAACATTCATCCCAAGTGGCTTGCCCATCGTAGTGAGTGTGAAGGTCTATAAAACCGGGGGTGACCCACAGGCCCGTGGCGTCCATGGTTTCTTTGGCGGGCTCATTGATTGTTCCAACACTGACAATGAGGCCTGCCTTGATGCCGATGTCTGCACAGAAGGGTGCACGGCCTGAACCGTCAACCACGGTCCCGTTTTTAATCAGCCAATCGAGCATCTTTCGTTCTCCAGAAATACGCCAAAGACATGCCGCTCACTATGTGCCAAATACCCCATAAACTGGCCAAGGTGACCATGCCTAAATCGCTGTTGAATTGAACTGCAATGATGCCCAGCGCTAGGCCAGAATTCTGCATGCCGCCTTCAATCATGACTGCACGTCGGTCTTTTTCGCCCACGCCCATCACTTTGCTGGTGACCCAGCCAAAAAACAAGCCGCTAGCGTTGTGCAATACCACCAACAACAGGGTGGGTAGCAGGCCTAAGGTGAGCAACTGCCGCTCTTTGATCAAACCCGCCACGATGAACAACAGCAGGGCAATGAGAGAGAAATGGCCTAAAGGTTTGCGGATGCGTTCGGTGAGTTGGGGCAGGCGGTGTGACGCCAGTAGCCCAAGGCTCAAGGGAACACCTAAGAGTAAAAACAAGCTGATGTAAATGCCAGAAGAATCAATGGAAAGCTCTTTCAACCAAGAGGCTGTTTCTGGGTTGGTGGCAATCATCCAACTGAAATTAAACGGTGTAGCAAACAGGGCAATGATGCTGGCCACTGCAGAGATGCTGACTGAAAGAGCCGTGTTACCTCGCCCCATGTGTGTCACCACATTGCTAAGGCTGCCACCAGGGCACGCAGCGACCAAAATCATGGCGGCCTCCATGTTGGGTGGCAGATCTAGCCAAAGTGTGACCAACCAAGTGGCGACGGGTAAGAGCAGGAATTGAGGGATGAGTCCGCAAATGACAGCTTTGGGCGTTTGAGCCACGCGCTTGAAGTCTTCAATGCGCAGCTCTAACGCCACAGAAAAAACCATGGTGGCCAAGACCATGCTCAAAATGATCTGCTGGGCATTCATGCTTAAGATCTTCTGGCCAATGGCAAGTTCAAGAGAAGATTTTGCGGTTTGATTTTAAGAAGCTGCTGCGTGTCCATGGCCATGGCCAAATAAACAGGCTTGCCCGACACTTCGCTTAGCATGTCGCTGGGGTTTTCAAAGTTCAGCACAAACAAGCAAAGCATTCTTCTTTGGCTGTCTTCGTCAATGGTGCTGCCGGTGTACAAATCATTCAGCATGCCACTGGCTTGGGCGTCAAGGCCCACATGCCATACCCAATTTGCGTCTTCAATTTCACGGGCTGTTTGAATGCTTACTTTGGTAGCCGTCAAGTGAAGAACCCAGCGTTCCAAAACTTGGCAAAAAGCTGAAATCAGGTCTTGGCCTAAATTCAGGCAGGCCACCATGTCGAATCGCTCGCTGCGATCAAAGTAGGTGTCTTGATTGCTTTCTTGAATGACATCAAGGTCCACCGTTCTAAGGGGAATGCCACCTTGTTTGAGCAACTCGCCCACGCTGCCAAAGCCACTTTCAAGGGCATGCCGCTCAACGGTTTCGTAATCGGCCGACATGACCGAGCCGTCATCGAGCACCGATATTTTTTGAGTTCTGAAAAGCAGTTCGGCTGCCCGTGCTTCAATCGGCGTGCAGTCATTGCCCAAAACATGTTGTACCAAGACTTGTGTAATTTGATTGACCAACACAGGCGGCACATCGACGCCTGCGCCTTCAAACAAGGCCCAGTAGCTGGCTTCTAAAGTGGGCTTGGCCAAGATGCGATCACGAAAGCGCAGCCAGACGCGCATGTTTTCTGCAGCGTCTGGGTCTTTGATGTGAGCCAGATCAGGAGCTTGCAGATTGAGCCGAGGATTTTCGATCAGGCGCTCATGAATTTGAATTTCATGGGCGCATGAACTTTCAATCGGCGCCAATTCTGGCCGAAGCAACAAGACCCTCAAGAAATCATCGGTGACTGTGAGGTGACCGCGCGCATCCGTTTTCAGTTGGGCATAGCCAGCTTGGGGCCAAAGACTTTGCGCTGAATCACTCATCGGTTTTGAAAATTTCTAAGGGGAGGTCAAATTAAACGGGCTTCTTGCCGCGTGGAATGATGGTCGTGGTTTTTTGGATTGGACGCTCTGTGTCCACAGCGATGGTTTTAGGAGGAGATGTATCCTTCCTTGGTTTTTTGGACTCTTTGTTGGACTTTTGTTGACCTTTGGCCATGGTGACACCTTGAGGTAGTTAAGTCGCCAGTTTAAGCGAGGCACAATCAATACCCAACACAAAGCGCATGATCGCTGTGCATTTTCAGGGTTTCTCATGACAATTTTTCACATTCCGACAGATGAGGTGGAGCTGACGGCAGTTCGATCACAAGGCCCAGGCGGGCAGAATGTGAACAAAGTCTCGAGCGCCATTCAGCTGCGCTTTGATGTGGGGGCTTCAAGTTTGCCCCCAGAGTTGAAGGAGCGAGTGCTAGCGCTCCGGGACCATCGGCTTACCAAGGGCGGCGTCGTGGTCATTAAGTCGCAAGAGCACAGAAGCCAAGACATGAACCGGATGGCGGCCTTGCTGCGGCTTCATGACCTGCTGGAATTGGCTTCTTTGGTGCAAAAGCCGCGCAAACCCACCCGACCTACTCGAAGTTCTCAAGTGAAACGCGTAGAAAGCAAAGTCAAGCGGGGTCAGACCAAGGCCCTGCGGGGCAAGGCCAATTTCTCAGACTAAGCCTCAGACATGCGGCTTTCAACCCATGCCAAAGCCTGCTTCAAAACGGCCTGACCATCAGCCTCAAGCACCGTTCGCTGAGGCAGGCTTCTGAGCCAAGTGATTTGTCGTTTGGCCAATTGGCGAGTTGCAAAAACACCGCGATCTCGCAATTCAGACATGGGTAGGGTGCCGTCCAAGGCCTCCCAAGCTTGCCTGTAGCCAACGCACCTCATGGCGGGCAAGTCTGGCGTCAAATCACCTCTGGCGCGCAAGACTTTGACTTCGTCTATAAATCCATGCGACAGCATGTCGTCAAACCGCTGCTCAATCCGTTTGTGAAGCCAAGATCGGTCGTTGGGTTCAAGACTTAAGAGGGGCACATTGGCCCATTGCAAAGCGGTTGAATTGGATGTCTTTACAAAGCTTGCATCAGTAGGGGCTAAATTGATTTGGTGAAAACTCGACAAAGGTTTGCCTGAAATTTTGAAAACTTCAAGGGCTCTTGAAATGCGTTGGCTGTCGGCAGGTGCTAAGCGTGCAGCGGTGAGAGGGTCAACTTGGCTGAGTAAGGCATGCATGGCAGGCCAGCCCAACTTTTCAGCCTCAGCTTGAATGCCCGCGCGAATCACTGCATCTGCGCCTGGCATGTCGTTCAAGCCTTCCATCAAAGCTTTGAAATACAGCATGGTGCCGCCTACCAAAATGGGCGTTTTGCCGCGACTGCGAATATCTAAAACACAGGCCAATGCATCTTGGGCAAATTCGGCTGCGCTGTAGGCATTCAGTGGATCTCGAATGTCAATCAGGTGATGAGGTACCGATGCCAATTCTTGGGCAGAGGGTTTGGCGGTGCCAATGTCCATGCCTTTGAAAACCAAAGCGGAGTCAACACTGATGATTTCAGCGCCACCCTGTGCTTCAAGATGCTCAGCCATTGCCAAAGCCAAGCCAGTTTTACCACTCGCGGTCGGTCCGGCAATGGCAAGCGCTTGCGGCTTCATGCTGTTTCGCGTTTTGAGATCAGGGGGATTTTGCGCACACCAAACCAAGCAACCAGGGCCAAGCAAGTGGACCAGATGATTAAACCTTGTGCCAATGTCAAAAGTGGATTGCTCATGTGCGTTCCAATCCAAGTGCCCATGCCAAACGCCACCACCATCATGCAAAAGCCATTCAAGGCAGAGGCCGTGCCAGCCATCTCTGGAAAGGGCGCAATGCAGCCACTTTGGCCGCAAGGTTGATGCACGCCGTGCGCCATCAAAAAGACATTGATGGGCAACATGACGGCCCAAGGCCCAAACCATGATTGCCCAGGTCCTTCATAGGCGATAAAAAGCATGAGCAAACCCGAAAACAGACTTACAAAACCTGCATACACAACGCAGGTTTGGATGCTGATGCGCAACAATAACCAGCGGCAAATGAAGGTGCCCACAATGTATGAGAGAGACATGGTGGCCATGAGTAAACCGTAAACAGTTTGACTCAAACCCATGCTCTGAGTGAAGACAAAAGAGGAGGTTGCAAGGAAGGTAAACAGCCCCGCAAAAGAAGCCGTGGACAGCGCGCTGTAAGCAAGAAAGGTGGGGTGACTGACGATTTTTTTTGTTGAAGCCCATAAACTTTTGGCTTGAAGCGCATGCGGGTTGAGTTGCTGCAGGCTTTCATCAAAGTAAAGGTAGATCAGCAAGGCCGTCACAAGTGCAAACAGCACCAGGCTGCTGAGGGCCCAACGCCAGCCCATCCAATCAGTTAAGAAGCCACCCACAGGAACGCAGGTGCACGCAATGAGCCCTAGGCCAGAAAGCGCTTGTGACATGACTCTGGCACCTTCTGTAGGCTCGTACAAATCACGCACAATGGCGCGGGCCGCCATGACGCATGCGCCCATCGCCACGCCCTGAAGGGTTCGTGCGGCGATCAGGGCTTCCATGTTCGGCGCCAGTGCACAGGTGATTGCAGAGATCACATAGACAAAAATGCCACCCAACAGAATGGGTCGTCGTCCCCATTTGTCTGAAAGAGGGCCCCAAAACAATTGGGAAGTACCGAAAGCCAGAAGCAGCGCCGTTAAGGTGAGTTGCGCTTGAACCATGCTGGCGCCAAAGCCTTGCGTCAGTGCGGGCAGGGCAGGCAGGTACAGGTCTGTGGTGACGGGTTGCAAGCCAAGCAACAAGGCTAACAACAAGACGATCATGGCGGTACTGCGCTTGAGTCGACCTTCCTGCGCCGGCAGGGGCTGGTCTATGCTTTTCATCACCGGCCTCTTAAAAACAAGGCATCTAATTCACGCATGCCCACTTGGCGCCAAGTGGGCCGTCCATGGTTGCATTGGTCGGAGCGCTCGGTGGCTTCCATTTGTCTAAGCAGTGCGTTCATTTCATCCAAACTGAGTTTGCGGTTGGCGCGAACTGCACCGTGGCAAGCCATGGTGGCCAATATTTCATTTTGGGCCCGCTGCACCACAGTGGCAGCATCGTGTTGGGCCAGTTCAGCCAAGACACTGCGCGCCAGCTCAACACAATCGCCTTGTGCCAAAGATGTGGGCACAGCGCGCACGGCCAATGTTT
>CALCBL010000636.1 GCA_937897495.1 uncultured Burkholderiales bacterium | reverse complement strand
CTCCAAGCGCTTGGAAGAAGAGGGCACCGTACAGCTGAAGTTCTTGGTGGGCGCAGACGGCAAGGTCATTGAATCGGCCGTCGAGAAGTCTTCTGGCTTTAGACGCTTGGATGAAGCGGCCCGCGCCGGCTTGTCCAAGTGCCAGTTCAAACCTGCTACGGTGGATGGCAAACCCCAACAAAGCTGGGCAAGCATGAAATACACATGGCGTTTGGAATAAGCTCAATACCAAGCACCACCCCATTTTTGTTGAACATTTTTTAAATTAATTGAATCCGTTTCAGAGGAGTCCTCCCATGATCAAGCAACTCAAAACTCTCGTTCTCGCTATCGGCTTGGTAGCCGGCTTGAGCTTGGCCAGCACCAGCTTTGCGGCTAAGCCTAAAGAAGCTACCCCCGCTGCGGCACCTGCAGCAGCAGCGCCAGCACCCGAAGCTGCGGCGCCAGTTGCTGCACCTGCGCCTGTCGCAACTGCAGCTGCCGCACCCGCTGGCGAGCACGACGACAACCCTTATGGCCTAGGTGCTTTGTGGGCCCAAGGCGACATCGTGGCCAAGGGCACTTTGCTCATCTTGGTGCTCATGTCCATGGGCTCTTGGTACGTGATCATCACCAAGTTCTTTGAGCAATCGAAGGCCGCCAAGTTTGCCAAGGCCGCGCAAGACTCGTTCTGGTCTGCCGCTTCTTTGCGCCAAGGCGCAGACGGCTTGGCAGAAGACAGCCCTTTCCGCTTCATTGCAGAAAAGGGGCTAGAGAGTGCCAACAAACACACGGGCCTTTTGGGCGCCGTTGATTTCAATACCTGGAGCACCCAAAGCATTCAGCGCGCCATTGGCAACGTGCAAAGCCGCATGCAAGACGGCTTGGCTGTGCTGGCCACTGTGGGCTCCACTTCGCCATTCGTAGGTTTGTTCGGCACGGTTTGGGGCATCTACAACGCGCTGGTCAAAATTGGCATGTCGGGCCAAGCGTCGATTGACAAAGTGGCCGGCCCCGTGGGCGAGTCTTTGATCATGACGGCCATTGGTTTGGCAGTGGCTGTGCCTGCTGTGCTGGGTTACAACTGGCTGGTGCGCCGCAACAAGGCCATCATGGAAGATGTGAACGCATTTGGCTCTGACTTGCATTCTGTGTTGCTGGCTTCTAGCAACAAGTAATTCATTTGACTGACTCGACCCATCTCTATTTACCAAGAGGCCCATCATGTCAATGAACATCGGTTCAGAAAAAGACGATGAGATCATGAGTGAGATCAACACCACGCCCTTGGTGGACGTGATGTTGGTGCTCTTGATCATCTTCTTGATCACCATTCCTGTGGTGACCACGTCCATCAAGGTGGACTTGCCCAAGGAAAAAAACTTGGTGCGAGAGACCAAGCCAGAGACCGTGATCATCTCGGTGGATGTGAAGGGCAAGATCTTCTTGTACGACACGCCCATTAAAAACTCAGACGACTTGCTGCAGCGCATGAAAAAGTTTTCGGTCATGAAGCCGCAGCCCGAAGTTCAGATTCGGGGTGACGGCAAGAGCGACTTTGAGTCGGTGGGCCGGGTGATGTATGCGGTGCAGCGCGCCGGCATCACCAAGGTCGGGTTCATCACTGAGCCGCAATAAAGGAACAAGACCATGGCCATGAACGTAGGCTCCAGTTCGAGCGACGAACCCGAAGTGATGATGGAGATCAACACCACGCCCTTGATTGACGTGATGCTGGTGCTCTTGATCATGTTGATCATCACCATTCCGGCGCAACTTCACTCTGTGAATTTGGACATGCCAGTTTCCTCACCGCCCACCAAAAAGATAGACCCTGTGGTCGTCAAGATTGATGTGGACGCTAACAGCGTGATCAATTGGAATGGCCGTCCTTTAGCGGGTCGTGCCGATCTGGAGCTCAAACTCACAGAGGCGGCAGCCACTCAACCGCAACCCGAATTGCACATTCGCTCGCACGCCAAAGCCAAGTACGAGTCTGTTGCCTTGGTCATGGCCAGTGCCCAGCGCATTGGGCTGACCAAGCTGGGCATTGTGGGCTCTGAGCAGTTTGTGAATT
>CALCBL010000635.1 GCA_937897495.1 uncultured Burkholderiales bacterium | reverse complement strand
CCCCCGTCAAAACCATGGCCCTGATTTCGGCATCAGCCTCGGCTTGGTCAAACGCAGCCCACAAATCATGGTGCATTTGGCGCGTGAAGCTGTTCAAAGCTTGAGGGCGGTTCAGGGTGACCAGGGCGACAGCGCCGCGTTTTTCAAAGGTCACAGACAAAGTGCTGGTGTTGGTCATGGTGATGGCCTGCTGAGGGTCTAAAACTGAAAATGTACCATTGACCGACCGATCGGTTGGCTAATGTTTTCCCTTGATTGATGCAGCTTTTCATCCCGCTATAGTCAGGGGTGATGGCTTTTAGAACCTGATTGGAGAATCCTTTTGTCTTACGAAAACATTGAAGTCCGCATTGAAGGCGGCAAAGTTGGCATCGTCACACTGAATCGCCCTAAAGCTCTGAACGCTTTGAATGGCCCCTTGATGGACGAACTGGGCTTGGCTTTGAAGGACTTTGATGCCAACGAAGCCATTGGCTGCATCATCGTGACGGGCAGCGAAAAAGCCTTTGCTGCCGGCGCCGACATTTCGGCCATGGCCAAACACAATTTCAACGATGTCTACAAAGAAGATTTCATCACCCGCAACTGGGAAACCATTCGCAGCATTCGCAAGCCCGTCATTGCAGCGGTCAGTGGCTTTGCACTGGGTGGCGGTTGCGAATTGGCCATGATGTGTGACTTTATTATTGCTGCCGAAAACGCCAAGTTTGGCCAACCTGAAATCAAGCTGGGTATTATTCCTGGTGCAGGCGGCACACAACGTTTGCCGCGCGCAGTGGGCAAATCTAAGGCCATGGACATGGCCTTGACAGCCCGCATGATGGACGCCCAAGAAGCCGAGCGCGCAGGCTTGGTGAGCCGCGTGGTGCCCACTGATAAATTAATGGAAGAAACCTTAGGCGCAGCCTTGCTGATTTGTGGCATGGGCCGATTGGCTGTCATGGCTGCCAAGGAATCCGTCAACCGCGCCTTTGAAAGTGGTCTGAGCGATGGCGTGATGTTCGAGCGTCGTTTGTTCCACTCGATGTTTGCCACAGAAGATCAAAAAGAAGGCATGGATGCATTTTTGAACAAGCGTGCGCCAGTCTTTCAAAACAAATAAGTTAGAACGATTGCAAAACACACTCACCTCTGCGCCAATTTTCCCAACCATTTGGCGGCTGGCTTTACCCAATATTTTTGCCATGACCGCCAGCGCGCTGGTCACCATCGCTGAAACTTGGTACGTGGGCCAACTGGGCCTCCTGCCTCTTGCAGGCATGGCTTTGGTGTTCCCAATGGTCATGTTGCAGCAGATGTTGTCAGCAGGCTCCATGGGGGGTGGTATTTCTTCTGCAGTCAGCCGTGCGCTGGGGGCAAAAGACCTTGTCAAGGCCAACGCCTTGGTTTTGCACGCCACGATCATTTCGCTTGGCATTGGCCTATTTTTTACGTTCATTTTTGTTTTTTTCAGTCGCCTCATCTTCACGGCCATCGGCGGTCAAGGCGAAGCACTTGAACATTGCCTTGCCTATGCGAACATTGCCTTTCTAGGCGCTGTGAGTATCTGGCTGACAAACTCTTTCACATCTGTCCTGCGTGGCACTGGCAATATGCGCACCCCCTCTCAGGTGCTTCTCACGGTCTGCTTGGTGCAAGTCGCCCTGAGTGGTATTTTGGGATTGGGCTTGGGGCCTGTCCCTGCTTTTGGCATGGCTGGCGTTGCCGCTGGCACTGTCACTGCTTATTCAGCAAGCGCTATTTATTTGTTCTTTTATTTGCGCTCTTCTCGCAGCCTTTTAAAGCTCAGCTTTAACAGTCCCTTGTCACAAACCTTGTTCATTGACATTCTTAAAGTGGGCGGCATCTCCAGCTTAAGTTCGCTGCAAACTGTGGCCACCATTGTGGTGGTGACTAGCTTAATGTCCAGTTTTGGCCCCGAAGCTTTAGCCGCATATGGCATTGGCACTCGATTGGAATTTTTGCTAGTCCCCATCACCTTCGCTTTTGGTGTGGCTTGCCTGTCTATGGTGGGCATGGCCCTGGGTGCCAACATGGCTCAACGTGCCAAACAAGTCGCGTGGTCCGGTGCATTGCTTTCAAGTGTCTTGGTCGGCTGCATTGGATTGCTCGTCAGCTTTTGGCCTGGCATTTGGACTGAAATATTCACATCCAACCCTGTCGTTTTGTCCTACACAGAGCTTTACTTTAAATGGGTTGGCCCCTGCTACGGTTTCTTCGCTTTGGGTTTGTGTTTGTACTTTGCGTCTCAAGGCGCTGGCAAACTATTGGGGCCCGTACTGGCCGGTACTTTCAGATTTATCGTGGTTGCAGCAGGCGGCATTTGGCTCACTCAAAATAACGGAAGCGCCGTTGAAATGTTTAGCCTGATTGCTGCAGGCATGGTGTGCTTTGGTTTGCTAACTGCTTTAGCCGTCTACAAAGTAAGCTGGGCGCGTTAAGTCGTTTGAATTTTGAAGATACTTCGGCGCTCACCCACTTCAGCGCCTTTGATATTTTTCAATCCAGCAGAGCGCCAAGGCTTCAAGGCCTCTCGCTGTTCAGAATCTAGCCATCCCAATTGATCCAATGCTTCTACAGAAGCTGCAAACAAGGCCGGCTTATTGCCATCCGCAATTTTGATTGCCAAGGCTTGTCCGCGAGCGCGACTGGCAATGACTTGGACACCATCTGCTCCTACCTTTGTGACCCAATCACCACGGCCCACCCGCATGAAATCGGCATCGCTTCTGCCTGTACCAGAGACCAACTCGGGGTGAGCTGACATGGCTTCGCCTAAGAGTTTCAAGCTGGCACCGTATTCGTTGTTGGATTCTGGTTGAGCCACACGGGCATAGGCCTGCGCCAAATTAGAAAGTGGCATGGCAAAGTTGGGGGCGGAGCAACCATCAATGCCCCAAGCCAAGTCTTCAGAAGCGATGCCTGCCACGTCGGCCACGGCTTTGCGCACTTGAAGTTGCAAAGGGTGGGTGAGGTCTGTATAAGTTTCTGATGGCAGTTCGTGCAGTGCGCAATAGGCCAAAAAGCCACTGTGCTTGCCACTGCAATTGTGATGACGCTCGTCGTATTCAAAACCATCGGGTAACGGCAGGTCGTTGAATGAAAAGCGGTAAGGCACATGACAGCCACATTGCATTTGCTTGTAAGTGCTACCGCTTTTTTTCAAAATAGAAGAGACCTGCGCCACGTGCATGTCTTCGCCATTGTGACTGGCACACATCAGCGCCAGTTCTTGTGAGCTAAAACCAAAATGTTTGGCGCCACCACTTTGCATCAGTGGCAAGGCTTGTAAGGCTTTCAAAGTTGAGCGTGTGAAGCACAGCCAGTTGGGATTGCCAACTTGCGCTATCAATTTGCCATGTGTGTCAGTGACAGCCAGTGCCCCCATGTGCATACATTCAGAAATGCCGTTGCGGGTGAGCTCAATCATGGGAACGAAATTCATAGGACCTCTGTCAAAAAATGGCACATTTTGCTGCCGTTTAAAGCGCCGCAACGCACCTGAAACCGACGTAGCCCACTCGGGTATCTCTCGGCTTGGTGGCCACATCTTCTGCCACCTGCCTGCTGGCGTCGTACCACCAAGAAGCCCCACGGGTGACTCTCTCGTCACCATTGCCCGTGTCAACCCATTCCCAGACATTGCCGCCCATGTCATACAAACCGTTCACGCCTGGGCGCGTTGTCATGACTGGCACGTGTCCTGTTCCGCGCCACAGTGAGCCCGCGGGTGCCGTGCCCTTCATCGAAGTGCAGCCTTCA
>CALCBL010000634.1 GCA_937897495.1 uncultured Burkholderiales bacterium | reverse complement strand
AAGCTTTCTTTGTCAATGGCATTGTTTTGTCGAATGACATAAGGCGGTTGCTGGTCGTACACCATGCCATGCGTTTCAGTGTGACGCGCCAAGGGGGTGCCTCGCAAGCGTTTCAAGATGCCCAATTGAATTTCCTGAGGCCCTATGTCCAGAAGGCGGTCAAAGCCTTCTGCAAAACTTTGAAGGGTTTCACCTGGCAAGCCAAAAATTAAATCAGTGTGCAAATGCGCATTGGATTCAGTCAGAAGCCAACGTAAATTGGCCTCTGTTTTTGCATTATCTTGTCGCCTAGAGATTCGCTGCTGCACCTCTTCATTGAAGCTTTGGATGCCCACCTCAAACTGCAAAACGCCAGGAGGAAATTGTGAAATCAATTCTTTCAAACGATCTGGCAAGTGATCGGGTATGACCTCGAAATGAACCAGCAAGCCTTGGGCAGAATCGTTTTGAAGCCGGTCAAGGAAGAACTGCAAAATTTGCGCCGATGCTTCAATTTTTAAGTTGAATGTGCGATCAACAAACTTGAAGTTGCGAGCGCCTCGACTGTACAAGATGTCCAATTCTTGAAGAAAAGGATTCAAATCAAAAGCCCATGCTGTTTTGTCTAAGGAGCTCAAACAAAATTCGCATTTAAAGGGGCATCCTCTAGAGGCTTCCACATACAGCACTCTGTTGGCCAAATCGGCATCGGAAAATTCACGGTAAGGCAACTCAATGTCGCTCAAGGGGGGTTGCTCGCCCTGAATCATTTTCATCAAGGGCTTAGGGCCGTGCAGCAAAGCAAGACACAGCTTGGGAAAGCTCACGTCACCCCAACCTGAAATCACAAAGTCTGACAATTGAACAATTTCTTGGGAGTCGGTTTCGTGACTGACTTCAGGTCCACCCAAAACAATGGTGATACGAGGCCGCTGAGCTTTAAGAGCCTTCACAAGTGCAGTGGTTTGAATCACATTCCAGATGTACACCCCAAAGCCAATGATTTGAGGGCGATCTGGCAACTCAGGTCCAAACTGATTAAGCAGTTCCAGCGCCATGTCTTGGATCGGTTTGGCCAAGGTGAACTCGGTCAGCACAGTTCGCTGCGCTAAATCGTGACTGCCATGACGGGCCATGTTGGCCATGAGGTAACGAAGTCCTAATGAGGCGTGAATGTACTTTGCGTTGAGCGTACAAAGAACAATGGCAGGCGAGTGCTTCTCAATTTGGGACATGCCCACATTATCCAACGAGTCAGGGTGTCAAAGCGAGCTCAAGGCCCTGCTGAAAACAACTTCTTTTTTGACAAACTTCTCATGGTTGTCTTCTACTGCATTCAGTTCGTACAAATAGTTCACCATCATGGCACTGGACTGTGCAAAACCTTTTTTAGACAGATCAGCCGCCCAATTGATATCGTGCAGCTTGGCCCCATTGGCCAAATGAAACTTGGCCACAGAATCACCGGAAGACTTGTGCACAAATTGAGTCAGGTAAATAAAGCACAGATACATGAGGGCTGTTTTTTCTTCGGCTCTGGCCAGGGCAGGCGTCCAACCTTTGGCAAGGCGTTTTGACCACTCGCCCTCTTTCGTCAGTACTTTCAATGACTGTGCAATTTTGCCCTTTTTATCTTCCAAGGCTTCCAATGCGGGCGAGCCAGGCAATGCATCTAACCATTTGTTAAATCCGGGTACCGGCGACAAGGTGGAAAAGGTTTTAACACTGGGAATTTCTTGCAATATTTTTTCGGCTACTCGCTTGATCAAAAAATTACCGAGTGAAATGCCACGCAGTCCAGGCTGGCAGTTACTGATGGAGTAAAAAATAGCGGTCTTGAATTTTTTGGAATCGAGTGATTCAGACTTCTTATCAAGTAAGGGGCCTACTTCTTTTGAGATGGTCGTCACCAAAGCAACCTCGACAAAAATCAAAGGCTCTCCAGGCAACTGAGGATGAAAGAAAGCATAGCAGCGGCGGTCGGGTTGCAGTCGGCGCCTCAAATCGTCCCATCCATCAATGGCATGAACCGATTCATGCTGAATGATTTTTTCCAGCAAAAGCGCCGGTGACGACCATGTGATTTCGTGCAACTCCAAAAATCCTGGATTGAACCAAGAGTTCAGTAAGTGCTGCATGTCTGCATCAACTGCCTTTAAACCAGACTTATTTTTAGTGTGCGTTAACAGTTGCTCCCTCATGCGAACAATGGTTTGCGTGCCATTGGGTGCCCGATTGATTCGGCGCAACAACTCTTGTCTGGCAGGCTCGACTATTTTGAAAAGTGCTACTAGACTTTCATCATCGTATTTATCGGCATACAGCTGAGCAGCTTGCAAAACATCGATGGGATCGGGACTGAATTTGTGGGCTAAAAATTCAAAGAATTTCAGCTGGTCTGGCTTGTCTAACAGTTGAAACTGCTCTACAAACTTCGCAGCAATGCTTTGTGCATTGGCTTCGCCTTTTTCCGAAAGTAAGCTCAGCGCAATTTTTTGGGCGGATTCAAGTGATTTGGCTTTGGTGAACCGTTCAAACATGCTAGACCTAG
Source organism: uncultured Burkholderiales bacterium (assembly GCA_937897495.1). Taxonomy (GTDB): domain Bacteria; phylum Pseudomonadota; class Gammaproteobacteria; order Burkholderiales; family Burkholderiaceae_C; genus Limnohabitans_A. The sequence continues at coordinate 2,503 of CALCBL010000634.1, read as the reverse complement.
TGTGTGTGCTTTTAGAAATGATACGGGTAAGATGTGAGAGGGGCAATTAACATGTTGCCTGAAATTGTTGGCGCACCACAAAGCTAGGGAAAACGCTCATTATTCGATCAAGGTCATTCAAAAATGCACAACGACATCCCTCAATTAAGGCAAATATTGAAGTCTGCAAAAACCATTGCGGTTGTAGGACTCTCAGCTCAGTGGAATCGGCCTAGCTATTTTGCAGCCAAGTACATGCAAGAGCATGGTTACAAAATTATCCCTGTGAATCCACGTTATGCAGGGCAAGGCCAGTTCCCAGCAGAAGATATTTTGGGACAAAAGTGCTACGCCAGCCTGCTAGATATTCCAGAGCCCGTCGACATGGTGGATGTCTTTCGCAAAACCGAAGACGTCTTGCCGATTGCTCAAGAGGCATTTCAAATTGGCGCGGCCTGTTTCTGGCAACAACTTGGGGTGGAAAACAGTGAAGCGAGTGAATTGTTTCTCAAGCAAGGCAGGCTTTCCGTCATCAATCGCTGCGTCAAAATTGAACATGCTCGAATTTTTGGCGGGCTCAACTGGGTCGGGGTCAACACCGGCATCATCTCTGCAAAACGTCCCATAGATTGAGCCTCAGCATGAGCGACCACAACTTTCGCCCCGAAACATTGGCCATTCACGCTGGCCAAATTCCCGATGCCGCCACGGGCGCACGCGCCCTGCCCATCTATCAAACCAGCAGCTTTGTGTTTGACAGCGCCGACCATGCAGCCTCGTTGTTCAACCTCCAAACATTTGGCAATGTTTACTCAAGACTTAGCAACCCTACCGTTGCCGTGCTGGAAGAACGTGTTGCTGCGCTAGAAGGCGGCAGAGCTGGCGTTGCCTCTGCATCGGGCATGGCTGCTGAATCGATGGCGCTCATGACCATTTTGCAATCGGGCGATCATGTGGTGGCAGCCAGCGCTTTGTATGGGGGCTCCGTCACTTTACTGGCTGTTAGCTTGGCCAAGTTTGGCATTCAAACCACCTTTGTAGACGCCAGCAAGGCCGATGCCTTTGCGGCTGCCATTCAGCCCAACACCCGCGCCATTTTTGCCGAAAGCTTGGGCAATCCGAGCATGCTTGTTTTGGACATTGCAGCCATTGCCGATGTGGCCCATGCGCATGGCCTGCCCCTCATCATTGACAACACCGTACCCAGTCCGTTTCTGTGCAATCCGATTGCATTTGGCGCTGATGTGGTGGTGCACTCAGCCACCAAGTATTTAGCGGGCCACGGCACGACTTTGGGCGGTGTCATTGTAGAAAGCGGCAAGTTTCCCTGGGACAACGGCAAATTTCCGGGCATGACCGAGCCTTCGCCGGGCTACCACGGTGTGAAGTTTTATGAAACCTTTGGCGACTTTGGCTTCACCATGCGCTGTCGCATGGAGTGCCTGCGAGTTTATGGCGCGTCCCTCAGCCCCATGAGCGCTTGGCAAATTTTGCAGGGCGTTGAAACCCTGCCTTTGCGCATGGAAAGGCACTGCAGCAATGCATTTGCCGTGGCCCAATTTTTACAAAATGATCCGCGTGTGGCTTGGGTCAATTACCCAGGCTTGCCAGACCACCCGCAACATGCATTGGTCCAAAAACAAATGCGAGGCGCATCGGGCTTACTGGCTTTTGGTGTGAAAGGTGGCTTAGAGCAAGGGGTGAAGTTCATTGAAGCAGCCCGCTTCATGAGCCACTTGGTCAATATTGGCGATACCCGCACCCTCATTAGCCACCCCGCTAGCACCACGCATCGACAACTCAATGAGGAACAACAATTGGCTGCTGGTGTTGGCCCCGACATGATTCGAATTTCGGTGGGCCTAGAACACATCGATGATATTTTGTGGGACATTGATCAAGCCTTGAATGCAGCCAGCCAAACAACCGTTCATGGAATTTCAAAATGACCAACATCTTTGATCAAAACCTAGATCCCAATTCAGCCAATTTCACGGCGCTTTCACCAGTGAGTTTTGTGGAGCGAAGTGCCGAGATCTTTGGCGATTTAAGTTCAGTTGTACACGGCCACCGAAAATACACTTGGGCCCAAACGCGAGATAGATCTGCTCGGCTTGCCGCTGCACTTCGATCACTGGGCGTCGCACGCGGCACCACGGTCAGCGCCATGCTGCCCAACATCCCAGAGATGTTAGAAGTTCACTATGCGGTGCCTGCCCTCAATGCAGTGCTCAACCCACTCAACACCCGCCTTGATGCTGCCCTCATTGCCTGGCAACTCAACCACTGCGAGTGCGCTGTGCTGATCACAGACCGCGAGTTTGCCCCTGTCATGGCCAAAGCCTTGGACATTTTGAAAACACAATTTGGCAGGTCAATCGTGGTGGTCGATGTTTGCGACTCTGAATACACAGGTCCTGGTGAACAGCTAGGGCAATTTGAATATGAGGCATGGCTCGCATCGCACGAACCCCTGCCCCAATTAGAAGGTCCGCAAAACGAATGGGATGCCATTGCCGTCAGT
>CALCBL010000633.1 GCA_937897495.1 uncultured Burkholderiales bacterium | reverse complement strand
GCCATCGACCGCTTTGTTGATGCGGTTTGGCTAGAAGACGGTTTGTCGGCCAACACTTTGGCCGCATACCGACGAGATTTGGCGGCCCTCGCGGATTGGCTCAGTCAAAGCTCAGGCATCTCTTTGAATGCGGTCCAAGAGTTGCATTTGCAAACCTATTTTGCTGTGCGTCACAGCCTTTCCAAAGCCACCTCAGCCAATCGGCGTTTAACGGTTTTTAAACGTTATTACCGTTGGGCACTGCGTGAGCGTATTGTCGAAGTCGACCCCACCCTCCGAATGCTGGCTGCCAAGCAAGCCTTGCGTGTTCCCAAAACTTTGTCGGAAGAGCAAGTCGATGCATTGCTGTCTGCACCCGATACGAATACCGCCCTTGGTTTGCGCGACAAAGCCATGCTGGAGTTGCTGTACGCCAGTGGTTTGCGGGTGACCGAGTTGGTCAAACTCAAAACCTTGCACGTTTCTTTGAATGAGGGTGTGCTTCGCATCATGGGAAAAGGCAGCAAAGAACGCTTGGTGCCGTTTGGCGATATGGCCCGAGACAGTTTGACGGATTACATGCAAAACGCACGCGGTGCCTTATTGGGAGCCAAGCAAACAGACGATTTGTTTGTGACCACCAGCGGCCCCAAAGCAGGCACAGCCATGTCGCGCATCATGTTTTGGCAGTTGATCAAAAAGTACGCTGTGTTGTCTGGCATCACAGCACCCTTGTCGCCACACACCCTCAGACACGCGTTTGCCACACACCTGCTGAACCATGGTGCAGATTTGAGGTCGGTTCAGGTCTTGCTAGGGCATGCCGATATCTCGACCACCACCATCTACACGCATGTGGCCCGAGAAAGATTGAAAAATTTACATGCCAAGCACCATCCTAGGGGGTGATGTGTTCATCAGGCGCCGTTGCGTTTCAGAAACTTGCCTGAGCCGTGACCCGTCACTTTGCCATTGTCAAAGGACCACTGACCGTTGAGCAATACTCTGTGAATGCCTTCACACATTTGCTGTGGGTGGTTATAGGTCGCTTTGTCTTGTATCTTGTGCGGGTCAAGCAAAACAAGATCTGCATAAGCACCCACTTGGATGACGCCACGGTCTTTGATGCCAAAACGCTTCGCAGATAAGCCTGTCATCTTGTGGATGGCTTGGGGCAAGCTGAACAATTTTTCATCTCGGCAATAGTGAGCCAAGACCTTGGCAAAGGCACCCCATAACCTTGGGTGAGGACGTTCGTCATGGGGAAGTCCGTCAGAGCCAATCATGGTAAGGGGGTGCTGCAAGACGCGCCTGACATCTTCTTCATGCATTTGAAAATAACAAGCGCCCCCTGGCATGAGTTTGAGACACGCATCTTGCTCGCTTAAGTGCCATTGCTTGGCAATGTCTTTTAAATACCTTCCTGCCATTTCGGGGTGAGACTCGCTGCGTGTGATCAAAATGGGAATGAAGCCATCAACCAGATCCACACGCAACAAAGTAGACCCTGCATTGTAGGGGTAGGCATCCAAGCCAACTTCCTGCTGCTGACTGATGCGATCTAACAAGGCCAGTGTTTCAATGGTTCGACCCCAATTTTTAGGGCCAGCACATTTGTGGTGAGAAAGTATCCAAGGGACCCTGCCTGCTTGAGCTGTGTCTGCGGCTTCGTGCATGGCCTCAATGATGCTGTCCATTTCTGAGCGCATGTGCGTGACATACACTCCACCGTGCTGGCCTACAACGCGGCTGAGGGCTTTCATTTCTTCTTCGTTAGCCGCCGCGGCTAGTTGGTAAAACAAGCCAGAGGAAAGGCCCAATGCGCCCTCTTGAAGAGCGAGGTCCAAATGCTGAGTCATCGCAGCAACTTCATCTTGAGAAGCAGCTTTTTCAAAATCAGACATGCAGACTGCGCGCAATGTTGTATGTCCAATTAGGACGCCTACATTCACAAACGGCTTCGCAGATTCAATGGCCTTGGCATATTCAGAGAGACGACCGTATTTAAATTCTTTGGTGTGGAGTAAATCCAAAGGAGATTGAGGGTGATTCGTGATCAAAGGCACCAAAGACAAACCACAGTTTCCCGTAATGACTGTGGTGACGCCCTGTGAAACCTTGGCCAGCATGCTTGGATTTAGTAAAACTTGCGCATCATCATGCGTGTTCACATCAATGAAACCAGGTGTCAGGGTCAGGCCCTGACAGTCTAGAACCTCACAATTTGGATACGAGGCTATTTCTATGTGAGTTTCAATTTTTGCAATTCGATCGCCTTCGACCAAAACATCGCATACTTTTGGCAACGCACCCGTACCATCCATCATGACGACATTTTTAAGAAGCTTCTTCTGGCTTGTGCCTATTTGAACTTGGCCATTCATACCGGCGATTCCTTTTGAGAATTGGGCCATGTCCAGTGTGGCCATGTGTGTTGGTCGACATCTTGCCCGTGCTGTCGCAATACCTCTCGGTACTGCATTTGAAGGTTCACGCTGTCTGGGCCGAGTTCTTTCAAAACCAAAATCATCAAGAGCTCGATGATCAAGAGATGTGCAATGTAGGCCTCTGTTCCCACGCGCATGACGGCATCGGGCGGTACCATGACATCAATCACAACATCAGCAATTTCTGCCAAGGGTGTGTGTGGTTGCGTGATGGCAATGCCCATGGCACC
>CALCBL010000632.1 GCA_937897495.1 uncultured Burkholderiales bacterium | reverse complement strand
AACTTACGAAGTTCACGTGGCGCGTTTTTATTACAGCAAAGGCGCCTATGTGGCAGCTGTCAATCGTGCTCAATTGGCCATCACTGACTACCCAGGGGTGCCGGCCGCCAAAGAAGCTCTGGAAATTCTGGCCAAGTCCTATGGTGCATTGGGCATGGAGGAATTAAGGGCAGATGCGCTTCGCGTTTTAGAGACGAACTTTCCCAAAACCCTGACAACACCCAACAGCAAACCTACTGCGTGGTGGAAGTTTTGGTAAGCCTGCCAAAGGCCTCTTCGAATTCAACTTCAGTCTGAAGTCTGCGCATCGGCGGCAAACAGGCCAACAAACGCCGTCCGTAGGCCATGCCAGTGAGGCGTGGATCGCAAACAACCAACACACCTTGATCGGTTTCACTGCGTATCAGGCGTCCGGCGCCCTGCTTCAGGGCCACTGCTGCTTCTGGCACGCTGTAGTCTGAGAAAGAACTCTTGCCCGACAACTCCAATCGTTGCGAGCGAGCTTCTACCAAAGGATCGTTTGGCGGAGGAAAAGGCAACTTGTCGATGACGACCAGTTGAAGCGCATCTCCGGGAACATCAAAGCCCTCCCAAAAAGAAGCAGAAGCCACCAACACACATCCTAGACCGCCTTCGCTAGAGCCCTCTCGAAAACGCTCCATGAGTCTGCGCTTGGGGCCTTGTCCTTGAACCAAAACTTCTAACTCACCGCTTTGACCCAAAGCAGCAGTCAAGGCCTCACCAATGTTGCGCATGGCATTCAATGTGGTGGTCAAGACCAAGGTTCTACCGCCTAATTTGCGAGCGTGTTTTTCAACCCAAGTCGACACCGTGCGCGTATGAGCCATGTCGTTGGGTTTGGGCATGCCCGGTGGCACATAGATGGCGGCCATGTTGGCATAGTCGAAGGGACTGGCAACCCTGAGCTTGCGCGCCTCGCTCAAACCACAAGGCTCAGTGAACCAGCGCATTTGATCATCTTCACCAAGCGTTGCAGATGTGAAAATCCAGGTTTTTTGTGAGCCAGTCTTTGGCTCTTGAGGTGTCAAATCTTGCAACATGTGTGTGTGCACGGCATTGGAAATATCGAGGGGCGACTCCACCAAACGCATTTGTGCACCCACCTCAGCCCAACGCACCGACCCTTGCGCGCAGGGTTCTTGAAAGTCTTGAATCAAACGCAATTGCAAAGATACCCGCTCGTACAAGCGCACAAAGTCAGGCGCCATTTCACTCACAGTATCTAGCGCTGCTTGAGCACCTTGAAGTGCTACTTGCAATTGCGCCATGGCCAACAACCATTCCGAAGTTTCAATGCCATCTGGAATGGGGTCAATCCAACGCAGGCGTGAACCCGATTTGGCATGTTGGGCAGTCAGTCGCAAATCACGGGTTGATTTTTCCAAAACACTGCAAATCAAGGTCCAATCAACCAAGCCTCTGGCCATTTGTACACCTGCACCCAAGATGTCTCGCGTGAGTTCTAAGAGTTGGCTGGTACTCAGATGCCGACCTAAAAAATGAATGCCAATTTCATTCAACTGATGCGCTTCGTCAAACACAACAGTTTGCACCGAAGGCAGCAGTTCAGCCATGCCCGTTTCGCGAACATTGAGGTCTGCAAAAAACAAATGGTGGTTGATGACAACAACATCGGCAGACATGGCCTCTTTGCGTGCCAAATTGACATGGCAAGATTTGAAGTTGGGACACGGAGAACCAAGGCAATTGTCACGCGTTGATGTGACCAAGGGAATGACGGGCGATCTGTCGTCCAAGCCAGACAACTCAGAGAGGTCGCCGGTGCGAGTGGATTGCGACCATGTTTCAATTTTACTCAAGGCATGCATGTGAATACGCAACGAAGCATCATGACTCTGCCTGGCCTGTGATAAACGCAAAGTGCATAAATAACTACCGCGCCCCTTGAGCAAAGCCACACGGACAGGCAATTTCAAAGCATCGATGAGTTTGGGAATATCTCGTGAGAACAATTGATCTTGAAGCGCCTTGGTAGCAGTCGACACCAAAGCGCGCTGACCGCTTAACAACACAGGCACAAGATAGGCATAGGTTTTACCCACACCTGTTCCGGCTTCTACCACCAATTCGCCGCCGCTTGAAATGGTTTCGGCAACAGCCATGGCCATGTCTGTTTGACCGGCACGTGATTTAAATTGGGGTGTTGCTTGCGCAATGACGCCATCTTCTGTGAAAGTGGCTGCGACTGCTTGAAGAAATGCGCTCAAGGCATTGCCTTATCTTTAGGCGTCTCTTGGGTTTTGTCCGAAATACGTTGCTGACGCTCTAACTCTTTAAGAACACGCTGGCGTGCATTCAAAGCAATTTCACGTTGATCCAAAGGCGACAAGGTCTGGTATTTTTGTTGCTTGGCTTTGAACAAACAATCGTTGACCGCAAATTGCTTCCAACACGCCTTAGACGCTTCGTGAAAGTGATCCAAGATGACTTTTTTTTCCTCTGCCAACGCAATGCGCTGTTGTGCAATAGCTTCTGTTTCAGGCAATTGCATTGAGTTGGCAGATTGCGCCATTGCAATCGCGCAGGTCCAACCCAGGATAAGAAAAAGAACAGCTTTGTTGCAAGAAAACATGCTTGAATTAGGTGATTTGAGTGTCCACGGTGCGATGCTCTAGAGCCAAGAATTCTGACGACTGCATTTCGTGCAGACGGGAGATGGTTCTGGGAAACTCATGCGCAAGGGGACCTTTCGTGTAAAGCGCCTCGGGCTGAACCTCGGCCGATAGAATCAATTTAACACGCCTGTCGTACAGAACGTCGATGAGCCAAGTAAAACGCCTTGCTTCTGATGCCATACTAAGTGGCATCATGGGCACATTGCTAAGTAGCACCGTATGAAACTGAGTCGCAATTTCCAAGTAATCATTTTGTGAGCGCGGCCCACCACACAGCGTTCTAAAGTCAAACCACACCACGCCCCCTGCCCGCCTTCTTGAAACAATTTCTCTGGCTTCAATGTGCAAAACAGGATCTTCATCTTGGCTGCTGACAAGCTTGTTGAAAGCATCGGTCATGGCGTTGTCGGCCTCGTCACCCGAGGGGCAATGGTAGAGCTTGACCATTTCTAAGGTGCGGCGGCGATAGTCTGTGCCGTTGTCGACATTCAAAACCTCCATGCGCTGATTGAGCAGCGCAATGGCGGGTAGCAAGCGGTCACGGTGCAAACCATCTGGGTACAAGTTGTCGGGCTTGAAGTTGGAAGTGGTGACAAAGCTCACGCCATTTTCAAACAAGGACACCAACAGGCGGTGCAAAATCATGGCATCGGTAATGTCGGCCACATGAAACTCGTCAAAGCAAATGAGTTGATAGCGCTTGGCCATCCGTTTGCCCAACTCTTGCAGTGGATTAACCGTGCCTTGCATTAAAGCCATCTCACGGTGCACTTCGCGCATGAACTCATGGAAGTGCAAACGTGTTTTGTCCTTGACCGGCACAGCGTTGTAAAAACAGTCCATCAAGAAACTTTTGCCACGACCTACACCACCAAACATGTAAACACCGCGCGGCAACACCGGTTTCTTTTTCAAAAAACGAAAGGGGCTTTTGATGCTCTCTTGGTAAGCCGCCCATTCTTGTGCGCAGCGCTCTAGGGCCTCTACTGCTCTGAGCTGCGCAGGGTCAGCCTCATAGCCTCTGCTTAGAAGTTCTTGGTCGTAGGCTAATCTAACGGACATGGATCGTATGCTCTTGAAAAATACTGAGAACAAAGGTTCTTTGAAATGAGAAAACCCGGGACGGGCCCGGGCTTCATAGTTTAACGAGACTTCAAAAAACTTAGAAGTTCAAGGTCCGTTTGTCCACTGCCAAGGCAGCTTCTTTGGTGGCTTCGCTGAGCGACGGGTGTGCATGGCAGATACGGGCAATGTCTTCTGCGCTGGCGCGGAATTCCATGGCCACAACGGCTTCAGCAATGAGCTCGCTGGCCATGGGGCCCACAATGTGAACACCCAAAATCTCATCAGTGGTGGCATCGGCCAAGAACTTCACCATGCCGGTGGTATCACCTAAGGCACGGGCACGCCCATTGGCCAAGAACGGGAAGGTGCCCGCTTTGTAAGCCACGCCATCAGCCTTAAGCTGCTGCTCAGTACGGCCCACCCAAGCAATCTCGGGGCTGGTGTAGATCACCCAAGGCACGGTGTTGAAATTCACATGGCCGTGCTGGCCGGCAATGCGCTCGGCCACGGCAACGCCCTCTTCTTCGGCTTTGTGCGCCAACATGGGGCCACGCACCACGTCGCCCACAGCCCAAACGCCAGGCAGATTGGTTTTGCATTCAGCGTCGACCACGATGGCGCCGCGTTCGTCCAACTGCAAGCCCACAGCTTCTGCGTTCAAGCCAATGGTGTTTGGCACTCGGCCAATGGACACAATGAGTTTGTCAGCATCAATGCTTAGGGCTTCGCCCTTGGCATTGGTGTAGGCCACTTTGACGCCTTTTTTGCCATTTTGAATCTCGCCGACTTTGACACCGAGTTCAATTTTCAAACCTTGTTTGTCGAAAGCTTTTTTGGCTTCCTTGGCAATTTGCTCGTCTACAAGGCCCAAGAAAGTGGGCAAGCCTTCGAGGATGGTGACATCGGAGCCCAGACGGCGCCAGACAGATCCCATTTCCAATCCGATGACACCGGAGCCAATCAGCACCAGCTTTTTAGGCACAGCACCCACATTCAAAGCGCCGTCGTTGGACAACACATTGACTTCGTCAAAAGGTGTGCCGGGCAATGAACGTGCATTGGAGCCTGTGGCCACAATGATGTTCTTGCCAAGCAATGTTTCATTGGCAGCACCTGTGACGGTGACTTCGTAGCCACCTTCAACGGCTTTGCTAAATGCAGCGCGGCCATGAAAGAAAGACACTTTGTTCTTTTTGAACAAGTACAAAACGCCATCGTTGTTTTGCTTCACCACATTGTCTTTACGGGCAATCATCTTGGCCACATCCATGCTGACACCTTTCATCTCGATGCCGTGGTCGGCAAAGTGATGATTGGCTTGATCGAAGTGTTCAGAAGACTGCAACAAAGCTTTGGAAGGAATGCACCCGACGTTGGTGCAAGTGCCGCCAAGGGCTGGGCCGCCTGTTGCGTTTTTCCATTCGTCGACACACGCTACTTGGAATCCTAGTTGCGCTGCGCGAATGGCGGCAATGTAACCACCTGGGCCGCCACCAATGACGACCACATCAAATTGTTTGCTCATGCTTTTTTCCTAAGGCTTAGATGTCAAACAACAAGCGTGATGGATCTTCTAACGCTTCTTTCATGGCCACCAAGCCCAAGACAGCTTCTCGGCCATCAATGATGCGGTGGTCGTAAGACATGGCGAAATAGTTCATGGGGCGAACCACCACTTGACCGTTCTCAACCATGGCGCGGTCTTTGGTAGCGTGAACACCCAAAATAGCAGACTGAGGCGGGTTGATGATGGGGGTGGACATCATGGAGCCGAAAGTACCGCCATTAGAGATGGAGAACGTACCGCCGGTCATGTCTTCAATGCCCAACTTGCCGTCTTTGGCTTTGGCGCCAAATTCAGCAATCTTTTTCTCGATGTCGGCAAAGCTCATTTGGTCGGCATTGCGCAAAATAGGCACCACCAAACCACGGGGTGAGCCCACGGCAATACCGATGTCAAAGTAACCGTGATAAACAATGTCGCTGCCATCAACGGATGCATTCAACACGGGGTACTTCTTCAAAGCGTGCACGGCTGCTTTCACGAAGAAGCTCATGAAGCCCAACTTGATGCCGTGCTCTTTTTCGAACTTGTCTTGGAAGCGCTTGCGCATGTCCATGACTGGGGCCATGTTGATTTCGTTGAAGGTGGTCAGAATGGCATTGGTCGCTTGCGATTGCAACAAACGCTCGGCCACCCGCGCACGCAGTCGAGTCATGGGCACGCGTTGTTCAGGACGCTCACCCAAATTCACTGCAGGTGCAGCCACTTGTGGCAAAGAACTTGTGGGGACACCCGTTGGAATAGAAACTTGCGGTGCAGGCTTGGCGCCACCGGCCACAGCTGACAACACATCCCCTTTGGTGACACGTCCGTCTTTGCCTGAACCCGCTACAGAACCAGCCGACAAGTTGTTGTCGGCCATGATCTTGGCAGCAGAAGGCATGGCCACACCCGCCATGCTGTTGCTTTGTGCAGCGGGTGCTGCTGCAGCGCTAGCTGCAGGGGCTGGTGCCGCTGCAGCAGGTGCTGATGCAGCCACTTTGCCATCGGTATCAATGCGAGCAATCAGTTGCTCGGCAAGCACCGTAGCGCCGTCTCCGACCAAGATTTCTGACAAAACACCAGCTGACGGTGCGGGCACTTCCAGCACCACTTTGTCAGTTTCAATTTCGATCAAGATTTCGTCGGCTGCAACACTGTCGCCAACTTTCTTTTTCCACTTCAACATGGTGGCTTCTGCCACCGACTCAGACAGCTGAGGAACTTTCACTTCTGCGATAGCCATTTCGTTTCTTTCTTAATTGGTTCAATATTTTTTGTGGCGTCTGTTATTTAGACAACACAAAACCTTTGATCTTGCCGAATGCGCCATCCACCAAAGCTTTTTGTTGCTCTTGGTGAAGGTGTGAATAACCCACAGCAGGCGATGCGGAAGCTGCTCGGCCGGAATATCCCAAACGCTGACCTTCGGTCATGTTCTCGTGGATGTAATGCTGCACAAAGAACCAAGCGCCTTGGTTTTGTGGCTCGTCTTGCGTCCAAATCAACTCGGTGGCGTTCGGGTACTTTTTCAATTCAGTTGCAAAAGCTTTGTGCGGGAAGGGATACAACTGCTCGGCACGCAAAATGGCCGTGTCGTCAGCATCCAACTCTTCGCGCTTTTTAACCAAGTCGTAGTAAACCTTGCCGGAACAAATCAAAACACGTTTGACTTTGTCTGCCTTGAGAGCTTTGTTTTCTGGGATGACCGTTTGGAAGCCACCTTTGGTGAACTCTGACAAAGGTGATGTAGCGTCTTTGTTGCGCAGCAAAGACTTCGGTGTGAAGATGATCAAGGGCTTGCGCAAATTGCGAACCATTTGACGACGCAACACGTGGAAGATTTGACTGGCTGTGGTGGGCTGGACAATTTGCATGTTGGTGTCAGCCGCCAACTGCATGAAACGCTCCAAGCGAGCTGAGCTGTGCTCTGGGCCTTGTCCTTCATAGCCGTGCGGCAACATGAGGGTCAGGCCGTTCACACGGCCCCACTTCACTTCGCCAGAGGCAATGAACTGGTCAATGACCACTTGGGCGCCATTGGCAAAGTCGCCAAACTGAGCTTCCCAAATGACCAAGGTGTTGGGATCGTTGGAGGCGTAGCCATACTCAAAGCCAAGCACAGCCTCTTCAGACAAGATGGAGTCGATGACCACAAAAGGCGCTTGATTTTCAGCAACGTTTTGCAAAGGCACGTAAGTACCAATGTCCCACTTCTCACGGTTTTGATCGTGAATCACAGCGTGACGGTGCGTGAAGGTGCCGCGGCCGCAATCTTCACCCGACAAGCGCACGGGATAACCGCTGGCCACCAAGGAAGCAAAAGCCATGTGCTCGCCCATGCCCCAATCGACGGGCATGTCGCCACGGCCCATGGCTGCACGGTTGTCGTAAACGTTTTTCACCAACTGATGCGGTGTGACACTGCTTGGCAAGGTGGTGATTTTTTCGGCAATGCGTTTCCATTCAGCCAAGGGCAACGCAGTGCTACCTGCATCCGTCCATTTCTGGTTCAAGAACGGCGCCCAGTCCACAGAGAACTGAGTTTTGAAGTTGGTCAGCACAGGATCGCTGTCGGTGTGCTTGCCTGCATCCAATGCGGCGCGGCAAGCCTTGACCATGTCGTCGCCTAATGTGTCGCCCAAGCCTTGTGCAGCCAAACGATCGGCGAACAACTTGCGGGTACCAGGATGTGCGCCGATTTTCTTGTACATCAAGGGCTGTGTCAGGCTAGGCGTGTCTTGCTCGTTGTGTCCCAATTTGCGGAAGCAAATGATGTCGAGAACCACATCCTTGTTGAAGGTCATGCGGTACTCGAGCGCAATTTGCATGGCCAACACCGCTGTTTCTGGATCGTCTGCGTTGACGTGCAACACAGGTGCTTCCACCATCTTGACGATGTCGGTGCAATACACCGTAGAACCCATGTCGCGAGGGTCTGATGTGGTGAAACCAATTTGGTTGTTGATGATGATGTGAACGGTACCGCCAGTGGAGTAACCACGGGTTTGCGCCAAAGCCAATGTTTCTTGGTTGACACCTTGACCAGCAAAAGCTGCATCGCCGTGCACCAGCACGGGCAATACTTGTTTGCCCAGAGGGTCGGCACGTCGGTCCATGCGGGCGCGCACTGAACCTTCAACCACTGGGTTGACAATTTCAAGGTGCGATGGATTGAATGCCAAAGACAAGTGAACGGGGCCACCGCGTGTGCTGATGTCAGAGCTGAAGCCTTGGTGGTACTTAACGTCGCCGGCAGGCAAATCTTCTGGCGCAGTGTGGTCAAACTCAGCGAACAAGTCTTTGGGCAATTTGCCCATGGCGTTGACCAGCACATTCAAGCGGCCGCGGTGGGCCATGCCAATTACAATTTCTTGCACGCCTTTTTCACCTGCAGATTGGATGAGCTCGTCAATGGCTGCAATGAAGGTTTCGCCGCCCTCCAAAGAGAAACGTTTTTGACCCACATATTTGGTGTGCAGAAAACGCTCTAAACCTTCGGCCGCAGTCAAGCGATCGAGGATGTGCTTTTTCTGATCTGCATTGAAATTGGGTTTGCTGCGAATGCTTTCTAGCTTTTGTTGCCACCAACGCTTTTCAGTTTGGTCGGAGGTGTACATGAATTCGGCGCCCAATGTGCCGCAATAGGTTGCCCGCAATGCATTGAGCAATTCGCGCAAGGGCATGGCGTTCTTACCGAAGAAGGTGTTGCTGGTGTCAAACACAGTTTCTTGGTCAGAATCGGTGAAGCCATAAAAGGCAGGATCGAGTTCTGGAATGTTGGGGCGCTCAGTGCGCTTTAAAGGGTCGAGATCGGCCCAGCGTTGGCCCACATTGCGGTATGCCGCAATAAGCTGCTGTGCAGCCGTGCGTTTGCGACCCATTTCGGCATCGGCGCTGGCCATGACGACTTTGGTACCACCTTGCTTTGCGCGTTCGGCAAAAGCATTGATGACGGGTAAGTGGGGAACGTCTTTGGCAGATGAGCCATCAACAGCAGGGACATGTTGCAAGGCGTCGAAGTATTCGCGCCAACTGTCGGGAACGCTGCCTGGATTGGCCAGGTAGTTCTCGTACATTTCCTCGACGTAAGGCGCATTGCCTCCGAAGAGATAGGTGTTGCCTTGGTAGGCGGTGTAGACGGATTTTGTCTCACTCATTTTCGCTGACCTTCGTTCCCCTTCAGGGAACATTAGTTGGTTGATTTACCTTCCGCGACACGGCTGGACCGGTTGGCGGATGCGACTGTGGCATGGGGAAGGGCCTAAGTAACTTGCGCATTATCCCATTGATTTGCATCACATCAGCTGTTTTGTTCAACAAAAACGGGATGAATCAAGATCCATCCCGTCAGCCATAAGTCAGCTCAATGACAAATCAGGCACTTGAAGCTTTAACCAAATCTGATATTTGGAGCAATGCAGCAGGGTCGTCCATGGTGGTTAAGTCGCCAGGGTCTCG
>CALCBL010000631.1 GCA_937897495.1 uncultured Burkholderiales bacterium | reverse complement strand
CACCCGGCTGGCCCGGTGAGAAAAAAGAACTCAAGCTCGAATTAAAGGTCTTGGCCGATGTCGGGTTGCTGGGCATGCCCAATGCAGGCAAGTCCACACTGATTGCCGCTATTTCCAACGCGCGCCCCAAAATTGCAGACTACCCGTTCACCACTTTGCACCCCAATTTGGGTGTGGTTCGCGTCGGCCCTGAGCAAAGCTTTGTGGTGGCCGATGTGCCCGGTCTTATTGAGGGCGCCTCTGATGGCGCTGGTTTGGGTCATTTGTTCTTGCGGCATTTGCAGCGCACGCGCTTGTTGTTGCACATGATTGACTTTGCACCCTTTGATGAAACAGTCGATCCTGTGGCGCAAGCCAAAGCCATTGTGGGCGAGCTCAAAAAATACGACAAAGCTTTGTACGACAAGCCGCGTTGGTTGGTGCTCAACAAACTTGACATGGTGCCGGTTGAAGAGCGCGAAGCCCGAGTCAAAGACTTCATCAAGCGATTCAAATACAAAGGCCCTGTGTTTGAAATTTCTGCGCTTACCCGCGAAGGTTGTGAGACTTTGATCAAGACGATTTTCCAGCACATTAAAGCGCAGCAAATTCAAGAGCAAGAACCGGTCTATATCGATCCGCGTTTTGTTGAGGAACCTCCCCTCTAATTGATTCGACAACCCGAATTTTTTGCACTTGCGTTACATTGAACACCATGAGTCAGCCATTTACGTCCACTGTTTTGCGCGATGCGCGACGCATCGTGGTCAAGGTCGGCTCCAGTTTGGTCACCAACGAAGGACGCGGTCTAGACGAAGCGGCCATCGGTGAATGGTGCCGCCAGATGGCGCTCATGGCCAAAGACGGTCGCGAGGTCATCATGGTGTCCAGCGGTGCCATTGCCGAAGGCATGAAGCGTTTAGGTTGGGCCACACGCCCCCAAGAAATTCATGCTTTGCAAGCGGCCGCTGCGGTGGGTCAAATGGGTTTGGCGCAAATGTACGAAACCAAATTGCGTGAAAACGGTTTGGGCAGTGCCCAGGTGCTGCTCACGCATGCCGACCTGGCCGATAGAGAACGTTATTTGAACGCCCGTTCCACCCTGCTCACTTTGTTGCATCACAAAGTGCTGCCCGTCATCAACGAAAACGACACGGTGGTGAACGACGAAATTAAGTTTGGCGACAACGACACCTTGGGTGCTTTGGTGGCCAACTTGGTGGAAGCCGATGCCTTGGTCATCTTGACCGATCAAAAAGGTTTGTACACCGCCGACCCTCGCAAAAATCCTGCTGCCGAATTTGTACACGAAGCCCGTGCCGGAGATCCTGCCTTAGAAGCCATGGCCGGTGGCGTAGGCTCCAGCATTGGCAGCGGCGGCATGATCACCAAAATTTTGGCAGCCAAGCGTGCTGCCGGTTCGGGCGCATCCACTGTCATTGCTTGGGGCCGCGAACCCGATGCCCTCATTCGCTTGTGCAAAGGCGAGCCCATTGGTACCTTGTTGGTGGCGCAAACGCAAAAACAACAAGCGCGCAAACAGTGGATGGCCGATCATTTGCAATTGCGCGGCGCAGTTACTGTTGATCCTGGCGCTGCTTCTAAGTTGCAAGCCGAAGGCAAGAGCTTGCTTGCCATTGGCATGACGCATGTCGAGGGTGATTTTTCTCGAGGCGATGTCATCGCCATACGTGATGTGAATGGACTGGAAATTGCGCGTGGCTTGGCCAACTACGCCAGTACCGAAGCCAGACTCATTTGCCGCAAACCCTCTTCAGAGTTTGAGGGCTTGTTAGGCTATGTCGCCGAGTCTGAATTTGTGCACCGCGACAACTTGATCTTGACCCGCTGAGCCCTTACTTATCCAAGTCAAAAGGGGCATTCAAAGCCCCTTTTTCATTGATCTTCTGGTTTTGGTTTGTCTAAACTGTTCTGAGGGTCTGGATCAAAACTGCCACCCGGTGGCAGCTCCATGCGAATTTGCGTTTGCATGAAACCAAACTGAACCGTCATGGACACCTCTGAGCCTTGTGGTTCAGGTGTTTCTACTTCGTTGTCGTTGTTTCTAGGCCGAGGCGCGCCGCGGTAACCCCTTCCTCGGTTGTCGTAGCGGGGCAAGTATCTGGACAACTCAGTGAGTGCCATTTCGTAGACGCCGCGTTTGAATTCCACCACCACATCGAGCGGCACCCAAAAGTCGTTCCAGCGCCAAGCGTCAAACTCGGGGTGGCTGGTGGCGCGCAGGTTGATGTTCCAGTCGGGCTCGACCAGTTGAAGCAAATACCAAATTTGCTTTTGGCCCTTGTAATGGCCCCTGGCGTCGCGTCGTATGAAACGATCAGGCACTTCATAGCGCAACCAATCTCGGGTACGGGCCACGATGCGCACATGCTCCGGCAGGAGCCCCACTTCTTCGTGCAGTTCGCGGAACATGGCCTGTTCAGGGCTTTCGCCCCGGTCAATGCCGCCCTGCGGAAACTGCCAACTGTGGGTTCGGATGCGCTTGCCCCAAAACACCTGATTTTTCTGGTTGAGCAGAATGATGCCGACGTTAGGCCGAAAGCCTTCGCGGTCAAGCATAATCAAATCCCAAATTTTTAAACTGTGTCCATTATGCACGGACGGTTCTGTGCAACATTAGGACTCACCCTGAGTACGCTTGGAATTAGCCCATGAAAGCCAGTCAATTTTTAATTTCCACCCTCAAAGAGGCGCCTGCAGACGCCGAGGTGGTGAGCCATCAACTCATGATGCGCGCCGGCATGATTAAGCGCTTGGGCGCTGGCATCTACAACTACATGCCCATGGGATTGCGTGTCATTCGCAAAGTGGAAGCCATCGTGCGCGAAGAAATGAACCGCGCGGGCGCCATTGAAATGACCATGCCTGTGGTTCAACCCGCTGAGCTGTGGCAAGAGACCGGACGCTTTGAAAAAATGGGCCCCGAGCTGTTGCGCATCAAGGACCGCCATGGCCGCGACTTTGTGGTGCAACCCACCAGCGAAGAAGTGATCACGGATGTGGCCCGCCAAGAACTGCGCAGCTACAAACAATTGCCCAAAAACTTCTACCAAATTCAAACCAAATTCCGCGACGAGCGCCGTCCCCGCTTTGGCCTGATGCGCGGCCGTGAGTTCATCATGAAAGACGCTTACAGCTTTGATCGCGACCCAGTGTCTGCCAAGCAAAGCTACAAGATCATGGCCGATGCCTACCGCAAAATCTTTGATCGCTTTGGTTTGAGCTACCGCGCTGTAGCGGCCGACAGTGGCGCTATTGGTGGCGATTTGAGCGAAGAGTTTCAAGTGATTGCTGCCACCGGCGAAGACGCCATCGTGTATTGCCCTCAAAGCGATTACGCGGCCAACATGGAGAAAGCGGAGGCGTTAGCGCCCGCACATGCACGCCCTGATGCCGCCAAACCCCAAGCCCTCACCCCCACACCCGGCAAGAGCACCTGCGAAGATGTTGCGGCCTTGTTGGGCGCACCTTTGTCGACCACTGTGAAGTCTTTGGTCTTGGCCACCGATGAAACGGACGAGCAGGGCAACATCAAAGCCTCCAAGGTATGGCTGCTGTTGCTTCGTGGCGATCACGACATGAACGAAGTCAAAGTGGGCAAGTTGCCTGGCTTGAACGTGGGCTTTCGTTTTGCCACATTGACCGAAATTGACGAGCACTTTGGCTGCAAGCCCGGCTACTTAGGCCCCTTGAATTTGAAGAAGCCTTTGAACGTGGTGGCCGACCGCGAAGTGGCTGTCATGGCCGACTGGATTTGCGGCGCCAATCAACCCGACCACCACATCACGGGTGTGAATTGGGGACGTGATTTGCCCGAGCCCATGATGGTGGCCGATTTGCGCAATGTGGTCGATGGCGATATGTCGCCCGATGGCAAGGGCGCCTTGGTCATTGAACGCGGCATTGAAGTAGGCCATGTGTTTTATTTGGGCACCAAGTACAGCCAGGCCATGAATGCCACGTTTTTGGATGAAAACGGCAAACCTCAGTTTTTGGAAATGGGTTGCTATGGCATTGGTGTGACGCGCTTGCCTGCCGCGGCCATTGAACAAAACCACGACGCCAAGGGCATCATTTGGCCAGACGCCATTGCGCCTTTCACCGTGGTCATTTGCCCTATCGGTGCAGATCGCAGCCCCGATGTCAAAGCTGTATCTGAAAAGCTCTATGCCGATCTCATGGCGGCGGGTGTCGATGTGTTGCTAGATGATCGTGGCGAGCGCCCTGGTGCCATGTTCGCCGATTGGGAACTCATTGGCGTGCCGCACCGCGTGACGCTGGGCGATCGTGGTCTCAAAGAAGGCAAAGTGGAATACCAACACCGCCGCGACGAAGCAGCCACGGCAGTAGCGGCTGCAGACATTGCGGCCTTTGTCATCAGCAAAGTAGCACAGGCTGACTGAAAGACCCGCGCATGAATTTGCATCGACGCAAATTTTTGCGCCAAGCTATTCGGGGTGGTGGGCGTGGATTTGTTTCAACCCTCGTTGCACCCTCTTTGCTGTTGACTCATGCATTCATTCAATCCGCTTGGGCGGGCAACCAAGCCGAAGAGGCACTGTCAGACTCAATTCGAACCGCACTCAGTCAGGCGGTTTCACAGAGCGGCCCACCCGTGCCAGTTCTCAATACAGAGCTTGAGAAAAAGCAGTTCAATGAATGGACAAGCAAAGCCTCGCATCGCTTAAGCCAATGGATGAAACATCCAGACGATCGTTCTGAGTTTTTGCACACAGTTTGGTATGAGGCTAGGCGCGCCGGTTTGTCTTTGTCATTGGTATTGGGCTTGATTGAGGTGGAAAGTGCCTTCAGGAAGTACGCCATTTCAAGCGCTGGTGCCAGGGGTTATATGCAGGTCATGCCCTTTTGGACGCGCAGCATTGGCGATGGCAACGAAAGTGTTTTGTTTCATACGCAAACGCAGCTTCGCTTTGGTTGCGTCATCTTGCGCCACATGTTGGAGCGAGAAAGTGGCGACCTGTTTTACGCGCTCGGCCGTTACAACGGCAGCCGTGGGCAATCTGCTTATCCCCAATCTGTCTTGGCAGCCCAAAAAAAATGGCTACAGTCGGTGGACTGAAACCATTTTTGTTTCAAGCTTCCATGTAGAAGCTTAAAAGCACACTGCTGGAGTGATTATTCTTTGGGCGTGGTGCCCAGCACTTGAATCAGTTCGCCCGACTCGTACATTTCCATCATGATGTCGGAGCCACCTACAAATTCGCCCTTCACATACAACTGAGGAATGGTAGGCCAGTTGCTGTATTCCTTGATGCCATTGCGAATTTCAGCATCGTCCAACACATTGACTGTTTTAACAGCCTTCGGATCAACGCCGCAAGCCTTCAAAATTTGAATGGCACGACCAGAGAAGCCGCACATGGGAAAGCTGGCGCTGCCTTTCATGAAAAGCAGTACTTCGTTGTGTTTGACCAAATCATCAATGCGGGCTTGGGTATCGCTCATGGGAAATCCTCTTTAACTGTCAATGGGGTGATTATTTCATGTTGGCGGGGTATTTGCAGGCAAGGGTTTATTTTTGGCCCCCGGAGCAACGCTCAATGCCTGCCAAGTCTAACTTGGACTGGACCTGCTTGAATCCGGCTTGCTCAAGCAGGCCTCTAACTGCTGTCGCTTGCTTCCAACCATGTTCTATTAGCAGCCAGCCACCCACTTCCAAGTAATTTTGGGCGTTTTGAATGATTTTCTTGATGTCTTCCAGGCCATCAGGGCCGCTTGCCAAGGCTTGAAGGGGTTCGTGGGTCAGCATTGCCAAGTGGGCGTCATGGTCTTCAATGTAGGGGGGATTGGACACCAGCACATTGAATTTGCCTTGAACTTGTGAGTACCAGTTGCTTTGAAGGAAGCTGACATTCAATGCCAAATTGTGGGCATTTTGGGCAGCAAGGCTCAAAGCCTCGGCGCTGTTGTCCACGGCCAGAACTTCGGCCTCTGAAAGCTGAGATTTGAGTGCCAATGCGATAGCGCCACTGCCTGTCCCTAAATCGAGGTATTTGGGGCGCTCTAAGCCTAAACCGCATGCCAAGGCCCAATCCACCAACACTTCGGTGTCAGCTCTGGGGTCAAGCACACGCTTGTCGATGGCCAAGTTAAGTCCAAAAAATTCTTTCTGCCCCACGATGTAGGCTACAGGTTCGAGTTGCAGTCGGCGCTGTGCCAGTGCTTCAAAGGCTGCAATATGTTCAGGCAATACCTCATCGGTATCGTGCGCCAACAGCCATGCGCGGTCGTGCAGCGATCTGCCTGCGGCATGCAAGAACAGAATTTGGGCTTCCAGTCGGGGCAGTCCCAACACGTGGCCACGCGTTAAACATTGCGCCACGTTCATGATGGCAGGCTTGATTCCAAATCAGCCAATTGCTCGGCTTGCCTGGCATTCTGAAGTGACTGTGTCACTTCTTCCAAGTCACCTTCCATGATGAAACTCAGCTTGTACAAGGTGAGGTTGATGCGGTGATCTGTGAAGCGTCCTTGCGGAAAGTTGTAGGTGCGAATTCGGTCTGACCGGTCGCCACTGCCAATGAGCCCTTTGCGCAAAGCCGCATCTTTGGCGGCGCGCTCGTTGCGATCTTTTTCTTGAATGCGTGCCGATAAAACCTGCATGGCTTTGGCTTTGTTGCGGTGTTGGCTGCGATCGTCTTGGCACTCAGCCACAATGCCCGTAGGAATGTGCGTGATGCGCACCGCAGAGTCTGTTTTGTTGATGTGCTGACCACCCGCTCCGCTGGCGCGGTAGGTGTCAATGCGCAAATCGGCAGGGTTGATGGTCACAGCTTGGGCTTCGTCGGGCTCTGCGAGAACGGCCACGGTGCATGCGCTGGTGTGAATGCGGCCTTGTGTTTCGGTGGTCGGCACGCGTTGGACACGGTGGCCACCCGATTCAAAGCGCATGGTGCCAAACACATTGTCACCTTCGATGCGAATGACCACCTCTTTGTAGCCCCCCAGTTCACTGGCAGACTCTGACATGATTTCGGCGCGCCAGCCTTTGCGCTCACAAAACTTGGTGTACATGCGAAGCAAGTCGCCAGCAAAAAGCGCTGACTCGTCGCCGCCTGTCCCTGCGCGAATTTCCAAAAAAGCAGGTCGTGCATCGTCGGGGTCTTTGGGCAGCAGCATGCGCTGCAACTCAGCTTCCAACTCGCTCATTTCTTGTGAGGCACTTTGAATTTCTTCATGGGCCATGGCTTGCATATCGATGTCTTCGCTGCTGGTTTCTAGCATGGCATGGGCTGCTTTTAAATCGCTGCTGCGTTCTAAATACCGTGCATAACGTTTGGCCAAAGCACTCACCTCAGCATGCTCGCGTGACAGTTTTAAAAACTGATTCATGTCGGCCATGATGTCTTCGCGCGACAGCAAAAAGTCCAGCTCTTCTAGACGCTGGGCATACCGCTCAAGCTGGTGACGTAAAAAGGGTTTCATGAGTCTTTGCGAAAATTTGGAGGAGGCATTGAGTCAATCTCAATGCGGCGCAGGCTTGGGCGATGGTCGCTAGCGTTCTTTGCGCAAGAAAAGACGTTGAACGGCATGTGTGGCTTGGGCCACGTGTTCGGGATCTGCTTCTCTCAGTTCTGCCATAGCGCCATGCAGCATCTTTTGAGTCAAGCCACGTGAAAGTGCCTCCAGCACTTTTTCTGGGTCCTCACCCTTCGCCAACAATTTGCGGGCACGGGCCATTTCAGCTTCGCGCCATTCATCGGCTTGCGCATTGAGTTGCTGAATGAGTGGCACGCTGCCTCGTTGGTGCATCCAGTGCATAAAGCTCTGGACACCTGCGTCAATGATCACCTCTGCTTCGGCCACTGCAGCTTGCCGATGTGCTTGGCCTGTTTGAATGACGCTGGCCAAATCGTCAACGGTATAGAGGTAGACGTCTTCTAAGGATTTGACTTCGGGTTCGATGTCGCGCGGCACCGCCAAATCCACCATGAACATGGGACGATTGCGGCGTTTTTTCAGTGCGCGTTCTACAGCACCTAAGCCAATCAAGGGCAAAGTGCTGGCGGTGCAACTGATCACAGCATCAAATTCATGCAGTCGATCGGGCAGTTCTGACAGGCGCATGACCTCGGCACCAAATCGATCGGCGAGTTTTTCACCGCGGTCCATGCTGCGATTGGCAATGGCCATGCTGCGAGGGTTTTTGGCTGCAAAGTGGGTGACCACCAACTCAATCATTTCACCGGCGCCCACAAACAAAACTTTGATTTTGGTGAGGTCTTCAAAAATTTGACTCGCCAAGCGAACCGCGGCGGCAGACATGCTGATGGAATGGGCGCCAATTTCAGTGGTGGACCGCACTTCTTTGGCCACTGCAAAACTGCGTTGAAACAATTGGTTCAGGGTGCTGCCCAGTGCGCCGGCTTCTTCAGCGGCTCTGACGGCATCTTTGAGTTGACCCAAAATTTGCGCTTCTCCCAAAACCATGGAGTCGAGCCCGCTGGCCACTCTGAAGGCGTGCCTGGCCACATGGCCTTCTTCGAGCATGTAGGTGTGAGCGCGCAGCTCGTGGGCAGAGACACCACCTGTTTGTGCCAACCAATTCAGAGTTTCATCAACTACAAGCTGATCTGCGGCACAATAAATTTCTGTGCGGTTGCAAGTTGAGAGAATGGCGGCTTCAGGTTCGCGCGCTGTGTGCGAGGCCAAGTTGCCCCTGAGTTGCTGCAAAGTAGGCGGCAATTGGTCCAAGGCAAAGGCAAACCGCCCGCGCAAATCGAGCGGAGCTGTTGTGTGGTTTAACCCCAATGCCCAGACTGCCATGTTTCAGATTATAAAACCTGTACCAACAGAGAAGGAAATCAATGACTTGGGATGACGTATTTTGGCATTTGGTGAATTTCGGCTTGCCTGCGCTGGTACTTTCCATGGGTATCACGCTCTGGGGCTCGTTCCAGTTCAGACGTCAGTCTCAAATCAAGTGGCTTTGGCGGTGGCTGCTGAATGCCATTTGCGGCTTGGCCGTGCTGGTAGGGGGTCTGGTGATGACGGGAAACGACGGCAAAATGGCGACCTATGGCGCGCTTGTTTTGGTTTGCGCCACATTAGAGTGGGCTTTGCAAATGCGTTTCAAGTTGCGGGGCTGAAGGCATCTACCCGGTCAGTGATGATGCCGTCTGTTCCCAATGCCATGAGATGTTGGGCGGCCCATTCGTCGTTGACGGTGTAGCTTAAACAACGCATGCCCGCGGCATGAACAGCCGCCACCCTATCGGGTGTCCACAAGGCATATTGGCAAACAACAGCGCTGCAATCCAAGGTCTTGGCAGTTTCTAGCCAAGCATCAGGCAGGTTGTGCAGCAACAAACCTCTGGGCAATTGAGGTGCGGCTTGCTGAGCCCCTTTTAAAGATTCCACCTGAAAAGAGCTTAAAAGTGGTGGTACTTCTTCGTGCTGCCAAAGAAGAGCCGCTTGTTGGGCCACGACCTCACCTGTTTTGAATTCAACACCAGGTGATGGTTTGATTTCAATGTTGAGAAAAAAGCGATTGCGAATGCAGTATTGCGCCAAATTGGCCAGCGTAGGCAGGGGCTCGCCACTGAAGTGTCTAGAGTGCCAACTGCCAGCGTCTAACTGCGAAAGTTCTTGCCAGCTTTGCTCGCCGCCAATGCCATGGCCATTGGTGGTTCGCTGCAATGTGGCGTCATGCATTAAAAACACCACATCGTCTGCGCTGAGTTTGGCGTCGCATTCAAACATGCG
>CALCBL010000630.1 GCA_937897495.1 uncultured Burkholderiales bacterium | reverse complement strand
TCCGCTCAAAGACATTACGCCGCTGGCGCCGATTTTGACTTATGCCAATGTGTTGGTGATCAACCTGAACCAGCCCTTTAAAACTTTGCCCGAGTTGTTGGCTTTTGCTAAAGCCAATCCGGGCCAATTGGCATATGGCTCGGCCGGCATGGGCGCGTCCAACCATCTGAGTGGTGAGTTGTTTGCCAGTCGTGCGGGTGTGAGCATGACCCACATACCCTACAAGGGCAACGCGCCTGCAATGACAGATGTGATGGGTGGCCAGATACAAATGATGTTTGACATCATCGGCGGCGCCAAAGCCTTCATCGATGGCGGTAAAGTGCGGCCCTTGGCTGTGACTTCCAAAGAGCGCAACCCTGCTTTGCCGCAATTGCCCAGCATGGCCGAGTTGGGCGTGCGTGATTACGATGTGGGCGGTTGGTTTGGGCTGTATGGCCCTTTGGGTATGTCGGCTGAACTGCAGCAGCGAATTGCAACGGCCACGACCAAGGCGCTGCAGGACCCCGACTTACGCAAACGCTGGATCGACCAAGGCTATGTCATATGGAGTAGCAATGGCGGCGAATTGGCTGAGCGCATGCGCCGAGAGCATGCTTTGTGGGCCGAAGTGACCAAAGGTATGAAATTCGAATAACGCATGAACCCGACCCGCATTCATCACCTGTTTGATCAACGCGTCCAGGAAGATCCCGACCACCCCTTTCTTTACCTGAAGCAAGGTCACATCACCCTGGGTGAATTGGCCGTCAGCGTGGACGCCCTCGAATCTGAGTTGCGCCAAGCTGATGTGCGCTTGGGCGATCGTGTGCTGGTGGTGGCTGAAAATTGCCCTGAACATGTCGCACTTATTTTGGCTTGCAGTCGTGTTGGGGCATGGGCTTGTGGCGTTAACGCCCGCATGAGCGCAAGCGAATTAGCCGGTTTTATTGCCAAAGCTGATGCTCGCGTGGTTTATTTCACTTCGGGCGTTTCGGTGGCCGCAAGTCAGCATGCGCATGCGCAAGTGACCTTGCCCAGCATCTTGCCAGGCTTGCTGCACACACACACTGCAGCCCATGCAAGCGTGCAGTCCGACAAGCTTGCTGAATCTGTCGCTGCCATCATTTTCACGTCTGGCACCACCGGCCAGCCTAAGGGTGTGATGCTGACTCATGCCGGTTTGTTGCAGTTTGCCAAAGTGTCGTCGCAGTCAAGGCTGTTGGGCAAGGCTGATCGTTCTTATGCCTATTTGCCAATGACGCATATTTTCGGATTAGGGACTGTGCTCATGGCGTCCATCTATGCCCGTTCCGGATTGCTGATGCGCAGCCAATTTGAAGCAGAGGATGTCTTTGAAGCCTTGGCACGGCATGGCATGACGCAATTGCAAGGCCCACCGGCAATGTTCTCACGCCTGCTGGCCTGGCTAGACACGCAGGGCATTGAGCATCCCGTTGCGCCTGATTTGCGCTATGTTTACACCGGCGCTGCACCGCTTGACCTGAGTGTGAAAAATGCGGTTCAAGCCCGTTTCGGTTTGCCTTTGCACCATGGCTATGGTCTGTCGGAGTACGCCGGTGCATTGACCCTGTGCCGCTTGGGAGAATGGCGCGACGATGTCAGTGCGGGCTACCTGGTGGAGGGGGCCGAGTTGCGCATTGTCAGTCCTGAAGGCCGTGATCTGCCTTATGGCGAGACTGGCGAAATTTACATGCGCGGCGTGGGGTTGATGCCGGGCTATTTTCGCGACCCCGACATTACCGAGCAGGTCATGAAGCCCGGTGGTTGGTATGCCAGCGGCGATTTGGGGCGGCAATCCGCCGATGGGGCTTTGCAGGTGGTGGGGCGCTTGAAAGAGATGATCATTCGTTCTGGCTTCAACGTTTATCCCGGCGAAGTGGAAGCCGTTCTGTTGAATTACCCCGGCGTGCAAAAAGCAGCGGTCATTGGCCGCAAGACAGCAGATGGCAACGAAGAAATTTTGGCTTTTGTTGAGCCCAAGTTTGGCATAGAGATAGATGCATCGGCTCTGCAGTTACATGCCCACACCCATTTGACGGCCTACAAGAGACCCTCCGCGATCACTGTGGTCGCTGACATGCCTATGACGTTGAGCGGCAAAATTCTCAAACGTGAATTACTTCAACGTATTTCAGACGATTAAAAATAGGAGTCCAACAGGACGAAAAACTTTTGCATGGTCAAATGCATGCAAAATTTTGGATAGAAATATTTATATCAAGTGTTAAGAATAGGACTGCCTGTTTTAATCAGTTCATCTAAGATAAAAAACGCATCCTTGGCTGAAGCTGTGTAGGGGTCAAACTCTGGATGGGCCATCTGAACCATGGGGTCGTCTTTGGACAAATAGACAAGCGCCATAGACCATTGACCAAAACGTCTGTGTGTAATTTCTTCCATCGACAGCAGTTCAACATTGTGGTGAATTCTATCGGCCATGATGCGAGCGTAAAGCAAATTGACTTGAGATCTCTCGCCTTCCAAGACTTGCAACCACAGGCCTGAGCCTTGACATAAAACACCCGTGATATTTTCTTTTTTGTTGTGAGCAGAAGATTTCTCTAAAATTAAGGTGGTCGTTGTCGTTGTGATGGGGCCAACTGGTTGGCTGACATACAAGAGGCGTACTAGCATAGGTGGATCCTTTTGAATTGTCCTAATTATGGCTTACCCAAGCTTCGCTGCGTCTCCAAAGCTCTGCTGCTAATTCAGAATCTCGCCCCAGTGCTGCAGGCTCTCTCGGTTTCGAATCCGCATAGTACAAGCCTGTTTCTTGTTGGGGCGCATGCATTGCGCAGTGCAAAGTTGTCAGGGCACCTTCTTCTGGCGTTAGAAAACCACGAAGCCTTAACAACGGACGAGCCCAATTGGGCAGGGCTCGCCAGATTTCAGTATCTACAACGCCAGGATGCAGAGAGTATGTAGATACAGAAGTTCCTTGAAGGCGTTTTGCCAGTTCTGCGCTAAAGAGCAAATTGGCTAATTTTGAAACCGCGTATTCGTCAATGCCTGTCCAAGAACGGGTGGACCGACGCAGGGCATCCCATTCAATACCTGCAGTTCGCTTGTGGGCTCGGCTTGAGACTGTCACGATGCGAGAAGGACCTGACGCTTGCAATTTCTCTAGCAGCAATTGAGTCAGCAAAAAGTGACCCAAATGGTTGATGCCAAACGTCATCTCGAATCCATCTTTGGTAAGACCCCTCAGGCCAGCCACTCCCGCGTTATTGATCAGGAGGTGTAAGGGTAAATTGAGCTGCTTAAAAAGTTGAGCGCACTCTCTGACTGAAGCAAGGCTTCCTAAATCTAAAGGAAGAAAGAGGGGATGCTCATCAACGCTGAGCGATTTGATGTGATCTAAAACAGGCTGCGTTCTTTCAAGAGAACGGCCCGCAATGACAACTTTAAAACCCTTTTTAGCCAGTTCAATGGCCGTCACTCGCCCAATGCCAACATTGCCCCCAGTAATCAGTGCTACTTGACCTGGAATATAAAACTCATTGTTCATTGCAAAAACTTTCCTACATGCATTCAATCAATCTTCTAAGAATGCCAGTGAGTTGTGACTGCATCAAGACGAATAAATGGCCTAGGCATCTAGGGTATTTTCTCGTCCGCGCAAAATCAACAGTGCCAAAACGCCGCTGGCAATGAGCCCCATTGAAACATGAATGGCATTTTGTGAGATGGCATAAGTGACGCTGGAGTAAGTTAGCCAGGCACAGGCGGCGCAAAAAATCAGGGGGAGTACTGGGTACAGCGGCACCTTGAAGGGGCGAGTGGTGTGCTGATCTGTGTGCCTTAGCCATATTAAGGCAAGCCCAACCAGAAACAAGAAGCCCCAGAAGACGGGAGCGGTAAATTCAACCATGGCAGAAAAGCCGTCGGCTTCTTGAGTGCCCAATGCAATCAAACCTATGCTAATTAGGGCTTGCAAAAGCAAGGCTTGTTTGGGGCTTCCAATGTCCAGTTGCCATTGTCCAAGTTTGCGCAGGGCCTTCCAGTCATTGCCCACTGCAAAGTTGGTTCTAGCGCCAACAAACATGGTGGCGTTGATGCTGGTCAAGGCGGCAATGGCCACAAACAAGCCCAGCGCTTTTTGCGCCAACGGACCAAATGCAAAGCCCAGCAGGTCGCTTGCAGCGGTTTTGCTTTGGCTCAAGCCACTCAAGCCCAAGCCCAACAGCAAGGCCGTGTTGACCAGCAGGTAGATGACCGTTAAGGTCAGCATGCTGGCCAAGATCACCCAGACCATGGTGCGAGGGCCGCCCTTTAATTCGGCCGATATGTAGGCCGCCTCGTTCCAGCCGCCGAAGGTTAGCAAAACAAAAACCAGGCACAGCCCCCATTGAGCTGGCGCAGGCGCTTGCGCAAACCATTGAACAGCGCCTGATGCGGGCGCATCGACCCAAAATCCTGCCAAGACAACGGCCAACAAGCCAACAATTTCAGTCACGGTTAACCAGGTTTGCATGCGCGAAGAGGCGTGAATGCCGGCAAGGTTGACCGCTGTCAAGAACACCACAACGAGCAGCGCCCAGATCACACTGGAGTAGGTGCCCAGGCTAACCAGCGTGCTGATGTAATCGCCAAAAACAAAGGCCAACAAGGCGATAGAGCCTGTGTTGATGATCATGGCGCGAGACCAGCCATAGATGAAAGAAATGTTGCGTCCAAAAGCTCTGTGCAAAAAATGATAATCACCGCCAGCATTGGGGTAGGCCGTGCAAAGTTCTGCATAGCAAAGCGCGCCAACAATAGAGATCAAGGCCCCGGTCACCCACAAAACCAGCGCCCAACCTGCATCTCCGCTAAGGGAGGCAACCAGTGAGGGGGTTTTGAAAATACCGGCACCTATGACAATGCCCACAATTAGCGCCACCGCCGAAAAGGGGTGCAGCAGGCGGAGCATCAAGGTCGTGTCATTTCGACGGATGTACTTGAGAAATCAGCCACCACTGTGCCAGTAAGGCGGCCACCTTCCAGACGGCCAGAGAAGGCATGCACCTTGCGGTCCGGGGTGTTGAATTGAAACTTGACCTCATCTCCGCGCAATTTGGCGCCCAGCAGGTTGAAGGTTTGGCCGCCACGTGTCAGTGTGCCGCCTATGTTTTGATAGGACTGGCTGATGTTCAAGCGAAGCGGCCCGCCATCCACTCCTTTCATGACCCAAGCGCCTTCAATTTGTGCGGGGACCACCCAAAAATGGGCCCTCCAATGTTGATCCAAGATGGTTTCGTCGGGCTCCCAATCACCCATGCTTAAAGTGTTATAGACCACACGGGTACCGGGCTTCATTTTGAGCAAAATGGGGCGCAGCTTGATGTTGAGGTGCGGCATGAGGTAAAGGGTGACCACGGTTGCAGCACTGAAGTCCTCTTGGAAGATGTCACCGGTGATGATCTT
>CALCBL010000629.1 GCA_937897495.1 uncultured Burkholderiales bacterium | reverse complement strand
TCCCGCAGCTTCAAGCAAACTGTCATGCGTCCCAGTGTCAAGCCATGCATAGCCTCGGCCCATCATTTCTACGTTCAGCTGTTTCTGCTCTAAGTAACAACGGTTCACGTCGGTGATCTCTAGTTCACCCCGAGCAGAGGGCTTGATGTGGGCTGCGATGTCGCACACTTGTTGGTCGTAAAAATAAAGACCGGTCACAGCGTAATTGCTTTTGGGCTGTTTGGGCTTTTCTTCAATGCTCAATGCACGCTGCTGATCGTCAAAGGCCACGACACCATAGCGCTCGGGGTCGTGCACGTGATAGGCAAACACGCTGGCACCGGAGGTTTGTGCATCAGCCCTTTGCATGAGCTTTACCAAATCGTGGCCATAAAAAATGTTATCCCCCAGGACCAATGCACTGGGGTGCTTGCCCACAAATTCTTTGCCAATGATGAAGGCTTGCGCCAAGCCATCGGGGCTGGGTTGCACCGCATACTGAATGTTCATTCCCCATTGACGGCCATCACCCAACAACTCTGAAAAACGCGGTGTGTCTTGCGGTGTACTGATCAGCAACACATCTTTGATGCCCGCCAACATGAGCGTGGTCAAGGGGTAATAGACCATGGGCTTGTCATACACTGGCATCAGTTGCTTAGAGACAGCTTGTGTCACGGGGTACAAGCGAGTCCCTGACCCGCCCGCCAAAATAATGCCTTTGCGTGTATTCATCTTGCGATTTTGCCACGACTGACCGTCAGATCAAGCCATATGCACTTATGCTTGGTACCTATGTCGTTTAAAGATCTAGGCCTTTCGCCCGAGTTGCTCAAAGCACTCAAACCCAAAACTTACCCTAGCCCCACCGAGGTTCAACGGGAACTGATTCCCGCTGCCCTCAAAGGCCAAGATGCTTGGGTGACCGCGCCCACGGGTTCAGGCAAAACTCTGGCCTACGCTCTTCCCTTAATTGAGCATTGGGCGAATTCAATCTCAAAGATTGAACTACCCGGACTTTCGAAGTCAGGCTATCTCAGAACGACCAAAACCACCCAAGCTGTGGTCTTGGTACCCACCCGTGAATTGGCAGTTCAGGTCAGCCAACTGTTCATGAGCTTGGCCGCGCAGTGGGGCCATCTGTGCAAAATCACTGTTGTCTTTGGCGGTGTTTCGATCAACCCCCAAATGATGGGCCTGAGAGGCGGAACAGATATTTTGATTGCCACACCAGGCCGCTTAATTGATTTGCTAGAACACAACGCCCTGAAACTCTCAGGCGTGCAAACATTGGTTTTGGATGAAGCCGATAAATTGCTAGAACTTGGCTTTCAAGAAGAGCTCCAATACATCTTGAACCTGCTGCCAGCCAAGCGGCAAAACTTATTTTTGTCGGCCACCAGACCCCAAAGCATGGTGGCTTTGGCCCAGACCCTGCTGCACCACCCCCTTGAAATTCACATCGAAGGCGAAGCCCCTCAACCTGCCGAAATTTTGCAGCGTGCCATTTATACCGATGTCGCCAAACGCACACAACTTCTGAAACACTTGCTCAAAGAAGAACATTTGAAACAAGTCTTGGTTTTTGTCGCTACTCAGCACAGCAGTGAGATGGTGGCCGCCAAATTGCGTGTTGCGGGCATTGCTGCAGAGCCGTTTCATGGGCAACTGAGTCAGGGTAAAAGACAGCAAGTGTTGGCAGACTTCAAAGCTCATCGTGTCAAAGTGGTCCTTGCCACAGATCTGGCTTCTCGCGGCCTAGACATCGAAAAACTACCCGCCGTCATTAATTTCGACTTGCCCAGGTCGGCTGTTGATTACACCCATCGCATAGGCCGCACCGGCCGCGCTGGCGAGGCAGGCTTGGCCATCAGTTTTGTGACGCCTGAATCCTTGAGCCATTGGGCATTGATTGAAAAACGCCATGCGGTGAAACTCGAAAGAGAAAACATGGAAGGTTTTGAAGCCAGCTCACCGGTTCCAGACATTGAAACTGGCAATGGCGGCATCAAGGGCAAGCGGCCTAGCAAAAAAGACAAATTACGTCAGTTGGCTGCAGCTGAGAAGCAATTAGCCCCATGATTGACTTGACTTAAAAAGGTGCCGCCGATCCGAAGCGACGGTCTCGTTTTGAGAACCACTCCAAGGCCTCACTGAACTGCTTGGCACTGAAGTCTGGCCACAAGGTGTCAATGAAAAAAAGCTCGGCGTATGCGGCTTGCCAAAGCATGAAATTGCTGACGCGGGACTCGCCGCCCGTTCGAATAAGCAAGTCCATCTCTGGTGCACCTTCTGTGCTGAGAAATGGCGCGAGTTCGGCTTCTGTGAGCTGGTCGATGCTAACGCCAGAATTTGCGCGCTGCCACGATTGGGCTGCTTGAACAAAATCCCAGCGGCCACCATAGTTAGCGGCTACCCTGAGAGTGATCTTGGTGTTGTGTTGTGTTTGTTCCTCAGCGCGAAAGATCAAGTCTTGCAATTCAGGGCTGAATTTAGATTTGTCCCCAAGGATTTTCAGGCAAACGCCATTGCTTTCCATCTCGTCCACTTCTTTTTGCAGATAACTGGCAAAAAGGCTCATCAAAACTGAGACTTCCTCAGGCGGACGCCTCCAATTTTCGGTGCTAAATGCGAACAAACTGAGGTGCGCAATGTCACAGCGGATACATGATTCCACAACCGCCCTGACACGCTTTGCACCCGAAGCATGTCCCAATGCAGCAGGTAAAAGGCGTTTTTTAGCCCACCGGCGATTGCCATCCATGATGATGCCGACGTGCTTTGGGAGGGGGTTAGATGACAAACGAATTCACTTATAAAAAGACTTAGCGATTCTACAACTTCATCGCTCATAAAAAAGGCCGCTGTAAGCGGCCTTTGCTTAGATTTAAATTGCCCTAATTAAGCAATTAAAAACTTAGCACGGTCTTGCCCGTCAATCCATTTAGGCGCCTTACCACGGCCAGTCCAAGTTTGACCTGTTGCTGAATCACGGTATTTAGGGGCAACTTTACCACCTGTTGATTTTCCAGAGGATTTAGAAGTGCCTCGGCCAGATGGGAATATATCTTGCACAGTTAATGCAAATTCAGCCACCAATTCACGCGCTTTGCCAACGGCTTCAGACAGCTCTTGCTGGCGCGCAGATGCAATAGCATGCTCCAATGCTTCACGTTGCTTCAATAATTCTTTGTAAGAGTTAGTCATAGTGTTCCTATTAAGATAATAAACTTGTCTAAATAACAAGATTCCGAAGAATATCAGGATTCTAATTCAAATAAATCCGATTAATTATTTATAAAATCTATAAATTCAATAATTAATTGATAAATTTGGCATTTACCTTGTCTATTCGACGGCCCTCAAGAGATAAAACCACAAAATACCAATCTCCACTTTGAACAATATCACCGACTTCAGGCAAATAACCCAATTCCGACACAATAAATCCGCCTAGAGTATTAAATAATCCCCTTTCTTCTCCATTCAATTGCTTAATATCAAGCCTCGATTTAAGCTCATTGATCGGCATTAAGCCATCTAGGTCCCACGTGCCATCTGCTTGTGAAGAGGCCCATGCATCTTCAACCGTTAATGGGCGCAACTCGCCGGTAATGGCCTCCAGTAAATCTCTGGGGGTTAATAAGCCCTGAACCACGCCATACTCATCCACCACAAAGACCATTCGGCCGGATTTATCGCGAAGTTGCTCCAAAAGGGTCATGCCACTCAAGGTTTCTGGCACAAATGTGGCGGGAAGGGCATAAGTTTCAACGGGTGCGTCGTCAGCATTTGACAGCGATACCAAGCGCGCAAGGCTAACCA
>CALCBL010000628.1 GCA_937897495.1 uncultured Burkholderiales bacterium | reverse complement strand
TGTTTTGTTTTTTTATTTGAGGCTTTTTATGACCGATCGCATTGCCATTCACGGACTTCACGTGGCCACACCGCTTTATCGCTTTATTGAGGACCAAGTCTTGCCTGCTGTGGGTGTCAAAAGCAAGGCCTTTTGGTCAGGCTTTGATGGCATCGTGAAAGACTTGGCGCCTGTGAACTTGGCCTTGTTGGCCGAGCGCGATCGCATTCAATTGGACATGGACAAGTGGCACACCGCCCATCCCGGCCCGCTGGCTGATGCCAAAGCCATGAAGGCCTATCGCCAACATTTGTCGTCGATTGGCTACTTGGTGCCCGAGCCCAAAAGCCCCAAAGCCAACACCCAAAATGTGGATGCCGAGTTGGCGGTATTGGCTGGTCCCCAGTTGGTGGTGCCAATTTTGAACGCACGCTATGCCCTGAACGCTGCCAACGCACGTTGGGGTTCTTTGTATGACGCGCTGTACGGCACCGATGCACTGAGTGAAGCCAACGGTTGCGAAAAAGGCACGGGCTACAACCCCAAGCGCGGCGCCAAAGTGATTGAGTACTGCCGCTATGTGCTTGACCGCTGCGCACCTCTAAAGAAGGGTTCGCACATTGACAGCACGGGCTACAGTGTGAAGGGCGGCAAGTTGGTGGTGAGCTTGAAATCAGGCACCACCACCTTGGCCGATGCTAAGCAATTTGTGGGCTTCCAAGGTGATGCCAAGGCGCCTAGTTCATTGCTGTTTAAGCACAACGGTTTGCACCTTGATTTGGAAATTAACAAATCACACCCCATTGGCAAAACAGACCCTGCGGGTGTGTCCGATTTGGTGGCTGAAGCTGCACTTTCTACCATCTTGGATTTGGAAGATTCAGTGGCTGCCGTCGATGCCGAAGACAAAGTTTTGGCATACAGCAACTGGCTTGGCATTTTGCAGGGCACTTTGTCAGAAGACGTGCAAAAGGGCGGCAAAACCTTCAAGCGCACTTTGAACCCAGACCGCGTGTACACCAAGCCTAGCGGCAAAGGCCACGAAGTCTTGCATGGCCGCTCTTTGTTGTTCGTGCGCAATGTGGGTCACCTCATGACCAACCCTGCCATTTTGTACAACGCAGCTGATGGCACACAAAAAGAAATTCCAGAAGGCATTCTGGACGCCATGATCACCACCACGTGTGCCATGGCCGACTTGCAGAAAAAGAAGGGTGCTGATTTCCGCAACAGCCGCACTGGCAGCGTCTACATCGTGAAGCCCAAAATGCACGGCCCCAAAGAAGTGGGCTTTGCAGACACCTTGTTTGGCCGCGTCGAAAAAGTTTTGGGCTTGAAGCCCTCCACTGTGAAGCTGGGCATCATGGACGAAGAGCGCCGCACCAGCGCCAATTTGGCCGCGTGCATTGCAGCTGCTAAATCGCGTGTGGCTTTCATCAACACTGGCTTCTTAGACCGCACGGGTGACGAAATGCACACTTGCATGTTGGCAGGTCCCGTCATGCGCAAAGGCGATATCAAGGGCAGTACTTGGCTGGGTGCCTACGAGAGAAGCAACGTGGCTGTGGGCTTGCAAGCTGGCTTGCGTGGCCGCGCACAAATTGGCAAGGGCATGTGGGCCATGCCCGATTTGATGGCCGACATGTTGAAGCAAAAAATCGCTCACCCCAATGCCGGTGCTAACACGGCTTGGGTGCCAAGCCCCACGGCCGCTACTTTGCACGCCATGCACTATCACCAAGTGAATGTGTCCGCATTGCAAAAGCAAATGGAAAAAACCATTGGCAAACACAGTGCCAAAGCCATGCGCGAAGAAACGCTCAGCAAGTTGTTGCAGTTTCCAGTGGTCACCCCTGGACAGGCCGCAGAGTGGACTGCGAAAGACAAACAAGACGAACTAGACAACAACGCCCAAGGCATTTTGGGTTATGTGGTGCGATGGGTTGATCAAGGTGTGGGTTGCTCTAAGGTGCCTGACATTCATGGCGTGGGCCTGATGGAAGACCGCGCTACTTTGCGCATCAGCAGCCAACACATTGCCAACTGGATGGCGCATGGCGTGGTGACACATGCACAAGTGAAAGCCACCATGGAGCGCATGGCCGCGGTGGTGGATCAGCAAAATGCAGGTGATGCGTCCTACCAAAAGATGGCGGGCAACTTTAAAACTTCCAAAGCGTATCAAGCTGCTTGCGACTTGGTCTTCAAAGGCAAAGAGCAACCCAGTGGTTATACCGAGCCTTTGTTGCACGCTTGGCGTTTGAAGGTCAAAGCCAGCTAGGCTTTGCCTGATGTTGTGGTGTTGCTTTAAGCGGCTTGAACAGCCGCTTCTAATGCGTCGATGAAAATCGACGCCACATCACAACCCGTTTGATCAAAAATTTCTTGGAAACACGTGGGGCTGGTGACGTTGATTTCGGTCACGCTGGTGCCGATGATGTCTAAGCCAATCAACAACAAACCACGTGCCGCCAAAATGGGGCCAATGGCTTCTGCAATAGAGCGGTCGTTGTCGGTAATGGGTTGAGCCACACCTTTGCCACCGGCCGCCAAATTGCCGCGCACTTCGCCGCCTTGTGGAATCCGTGCCAAACAGAATGGCACGGGCTTGCCGCCAATGATGAGCACGCGCTTATCGCCTTGTGCAATCTCGGGCAAAAACTTTTGCACCATGACCGATTGCGCGCCGTCTAGGTTGAGCGTCTCAATGATGGAGCCTAAATTCATGCCATCTGCACCCACTCGAAAAATGCCCATGCCACCCATGCCGTCGAGTGGCTTCAAGATGATGTCTTTGTGCTCGGCATGAAATGCTTTGATGGCTTCTGCAGAACGTGTCACCAAAGTAGGCCCAATGAATTGGGGGAACTCCATGATGGCCAATTTTTCAGGATGATCACGAAGGGCTGATGCCTTGTTGAACACCTTGGCGCCTTCGCGCTCGGCTTGGCTGAGCAAATGGGTGGCGTAAAAATACTCGCTGTCAAAGGGCGGGTCTTTGCGCATGATGATGGCGTCAAAGTCTTTGAGCCATGCTTGGCGCTCGGCTGTGACCTCATACCAAGCATCAGCTTGGCCCGTCAGGTGCAAGTCTTGAACGTGTGCTTTCACGCACTCGCCTTTTTGCCATTGAATGTGGGGCACTTCGCAAGCAGTGACCTGATGGCCGCGCTTTTGCGCCTCGCGCATCATGGCAAAACTGGTGTCCTTCTTGATCTTGAAGGAGGCTAGGGGGTCAATGATGAAAAGTATGTTCATGCGCGTAATGTCGCACAAACGCTTTAACGCCGCATGACAGTCGGGAATTTACATGTTTCGACGGTATTGGCCACCCACCTCAAACAGCGCATTGGTAATTTGACCCAATGAGCAGACCCGCACAGCGTCCATCAGTACTTCAAACACGTTGGGGTTGAGAATCACAGCTTGCTGCAAACGAGCCAACATGGCGGGCGATTCTTTGGCATGCTTGGCATGGAACGCATGCAAACGATCGAGTTGAGATTTTTTCTCTTCTTCGGTAGAGCGCGCCAATTCCAGTTTTTCCAAGACTTCATCGCCTTTGGGATTGCGGAAGGTGTTGACGCCAATGATGGGGTACTCGCCGGTGTGCTTGAGCATTTCGTAGTGCATCGATTCGTCTTGAATCTTGCCGCGCTGATAGCCCGTTTCCATGGCGCCCAGCACGCCACCGCGGTCTGCAATTTTTTCAAACTCTGTCAGCACGGCTTCTTCGACCAGCTCGGTGAGCTCTTCAATGATGAATGAACCTTGGCTGGGGTTTTCGTTTTTGGCCAAGCCCCATTCGCGGTTGATGATGAGTTGAATGGCCATGGCGCGGCGCACACTGTCTTCAGTGGGCGTGGTGATGGCTTCGTCAAAGGCATTGGTGTGCAGCGAGTTGCAATTGTCGTAAATGGCAATCAAAGCTTGCAGCGTAGTGCGAATGTCGTTGAACTGAATTTCTTGCGCGTGCAAAGAACGGCCAGACGTTTGAATGTGGTACTTCAATTTTTGGCTGCGTTCGTTGGCGCCGTACTTGTTCTTCATGGCCACCGCCCAAATGCGGCGCGCCACGCGGCCCATCACGGTGTATTCGGGGTCCATGCCATTGCTGAAGAAGAAGCTCAAGTTGGGCGCAAAATCGTCAATGTGCATGCCGCGCGCCAAGTAGGCTTCGACAAAGGTGAAGCCATTGGAAAGCGTGAAGGCCAATTGACTAATGGGGTTCGCACCTGCTTCGGCAATGTGATAGCCACTGATGGAAACCGAGTAGAAATTGCGCACATCGTTGTTGACAAAAAATTGCGCAACGTCGCCCATGACTTTCAAGCTGAACTCGGTGCTGAAGATGCAAGTGTTTTGGCCTTGGTCTTCTTTCAAAATGTCGGCTTGCACGGTACCGCGCACATTGGCCATCACCCATGCGCGAATTTTGGCCGCTTCAGTGTCGGTGGGTTCGCGGCCGTTGTCGGTTTTGAATTTTTCCAAATTCTGATCAATGGCGGTGTTCATGAACATGGCCAAAATAGATGGCGCAGGACCATTGATGGTCATCGACACGCTGGTGCTGGGGTTGCACAAGTCAAAGCCGCCATACAGCACTTTCATGTCGTCCAAGGTGGCAATGCTCACGCCCGAGTTGCCCACTTTGCCGTAAATGTCTGGACGAGGATCGGGGTCGTTGCCGTACAGCGTGACAGAGTCAAAGGCTGTGGACAAACGCTTGGCAGGCATGCCTGCACTTAGCAGTTTGAAGCGTGTGTTGGTTCTGAACGCATCGCCTTCGCCCGCAAACATGCGCGTGGGATCTTCGCCTTCGCGTTTAAAAGCAAAGGTGCCAGCGGTGTAGGGAAAACTGCCTGGCACGTTGTCCAGCATGAGCCACTTCAAAATTTCGCCGTGGTCTTCGTACGTGGGCAAAGACACTTTGCGAATGGTGGTGCCCGATAAGCTTTTGGAAGTGAGTGCGGTGCGAATTTCTTTGTCGCGGATTGTCACAACATACTCACCCGCCGCGTAGGCCTTTTGCATTTCAGGCCAGTGCCCCAATAATTTCTTTGCGCCAGGTTCTTGTGTCTCTTCACGGCGAATGGCCAAGTCGATGGCTGCCTCTGCGGCTTTGGCGCGACCAGGTTTGTCCACTTCCAACATGACAGCAGCAGCGCGCAGTTGTTGAATTTCACGGGCCAAGTGGGCTTGGGCGCGCGCTTGTTTTTTGTAGCCGCGTAAGGTGTCGCTGATTTCGGCCAAGTAACGCGTGCGTGCGCTGGGGACCACGGGGGTTTGGTTGGTGCTGTGGCGAACGTCGACGATGGGCAGCAAACCCTCTTTCAACTTCAAACCCAAATCGCCCAAGCGAACTTTGAGTGCTTGGTACAAAGCCGTGACGCCATCGTCGTTGAAGCGCGCAGCCATGGTGCCAAACACGGGCATCTTTTCAGTGGGCACTGTCCAGGCTTCTTGGTTTCGCTGAACTTGTTTGGCCACATCGCGCAGCGCATCGCTGGCGCCTTTGCGGTCAAACTTGTTGATGGCCACAAATTGGGCAAAGTCGAGCATGTCGATTTTTTCCAACTGGCTGGCCGCGCCAAACTCTGGCGTCATGACGTACATC
This sequence comes from uncultured Burkholderiales bacterium, assembly GCA_937897495.1. Taxonomy (GTDB): domain Bacteria; phylum Pseudomonadota; class Gammaproteobacteria; order Burkholderiales; family Burkholderiaceae_C; genus Limnohabitans_A. The sequence continues at coordinate 1,933 of CALCBL010000628.1, read as the reverse complement.
GGCACATCGACATGCGGCACGATGGCAGCGTCTCCTTGGCCAATGCCCGAGGTCTCAACCACCACCACATCAAAGCCAGCCACCTTGCAAGCGGCCACCACATCAGGCAGTGCGGCAGAAATTTCGCTGCCAAAATCGCGCGTGGCCAAACTGCGCATGAACACGCGCTGGCCATTGCGCCAAGGGTTGATGGCATTCATGCGAATGCGGTCGCCAAGCAGCGCGCCACCGCTCTTGCGGCGTGAAGGATCGATGGACACCACCGCAATGCGCAAGTCATCGCCTTGGTCCAAACGCAAACGTCGAATGAGTTCGTCGGTCAAAGAAGATTTACCAGCGCCGCCAGTGCCCGTAATGCCCAGCACGGGCACTTTGTGTTTAACAGCTTCAGTGCGCAATGCGGCCACCATGTCAGCAGAAGCCTTGCCGTTTTCTAACACGGTGATGAGTTGTGACAACGCGCGCCAATTGGCTTCGGTGTTGCCTTGTATGGCTTTCAAATCTTTGGGGGCGTACGGGCTAATGTCTTTGTCGCAGCGCATGACCATCTCGCCAATCATGCCGGCCAAGCCCATGCGTTGGCCGTCTTCGGGGCTGTAAATGCGGCCCACACCGTAGGCATGCAATTCGCGAATTTCGGCGGGAACAATGACACCGCCGCCGCCGCCAAAGACTTGGATGTGTTCGCCACCGCGCTCGCGCAGCAGGTCAACCATGTATTTGAAATATTCAACGTGACCGCCCTGGTAAGAGCTGATCGCAATGCCTTGCACATCTTCTTGCAAAGCGGCTGTCACCACTTCGTCGACCGAGCGGTTGTGACCCAAGTGAACCACTTCGGCGCCCATGCTTTGCAAAATGCGGCGCATGATGTTGATGGCAGCATCGTGGCCATCAAACAAGCTGGCTGCCGTGACAAAGCGCACTTTGTGCGTGGGGCGGTATTCGGCGAGGGCTTTGTATTCGGCAGACAAGTCGGTCATGTCAAGGTTCCAGTCATGGATGAAAAGGGCTGCATCAGAAAGCAGCCCAGTCTAATTGACGTTTACGTCAACGTCAATCTGCGATCTTAGCCGTTTTACTTAGAAAAGTCTTACAAATCAACATGCCTGCCAACATGGCGGCTGTAAAAATCAGGGCATCTGTGCTTAAAAGCGCGCTGGCCAGGGCTGGGCCGGGGCAATAGCCCACCAAACCCCAACCCGCGCCAAACAAAACAGCACCCCCAATCAGTGGCAAATCGATGTGGATCCGTGCAGGCTCATGGAATTGATCGTCAAACAAAGGTGTTTTAGAAATTCGCCGCGTCCAAGCAAATGCCAATAAAGTGACGCAGACCGCACCGCCCATGACAAAGGCCAAAGTGGGGTCCCAAAGACCTGGAAACGGACCTTTGCCAATGGCTGTGATGTCCAGAAAGCCCAACACTTTGAGGGGCTGAGTCATGCCTGACAAAACCAAGCCAGCCGAAAACAAAAGGCCTGCAGAGAAAGCCAGACCCAACTGGCTGGCGGGGTGGGGGGCGGCGCTCATGCTGCACCTCGCATCAAGGTGACCGCAAGCATGCCTGTGGCCATGAAAACACCCACCGCCACCAAGGATCTGGCCGACAACCTGCCCAAGCCACACACGCCATGGCCACTGGTGCAACCACTGCCCCAGACGGTACCAAAACCCACCAAAAGCCCTGCAGGAATGAGCAAATACAAGGGCCTTGCGGGTAAGGTGGGTATCTCGAGGCCTTGACCCAAAAGGCAGCCCCCCAAAATCAAGCCTGCCAAAAACGCCCAACGCCAAGAGTCAGCTTGCACGGGGGAAGCAATGACTTCAGAGGCAATGCCGCTAACGCCCGCAATGCGGCCTAGGCCCCACCACAGCAGCCAACTGGCCAATCCAATGAGAATGCCGCCAAGTCCAGCGGTGAAATAAGGGT
>CALCBL010000627.1 GCA_937897495.1 uncultured Burkholderiales bacterium | reverse complement strand
AATGCGGGCACTGGCAAACAATTTACAGTGGGCAGCGGCAACAGCGTTACAACCCCTGGCGGGTCTAGCACCGGTTATGAGTTTGGTGTTCGCCACAGCTTCTAATCAAACCTAGCGCTTTCAAACCCAAAAAGTCACTGAATTTTCAGTGACCTTTTTTTCGTCTGTTAACATTGAAATTGTGCCCCAAAGTGGGGATTTCACGTCTGTTAAAACAGGCCCATTTGTTGCATAGTTTGTATTTGATTTTCAGGGAAGTGAATGTTAGCTTTTGTTGTTCAACGCCTTATCCAGGCCATCATGGTCATGGTCTCGGTCGCGTTCATCGCGTTCCTCTTGTTTCAGTACGTGGGCGATCCTGTGCTGTTCATGTTGGGTCAAGATGCCACGGCCGATCAAATTGCGGCACTGCGCAAAGATTTGGGGCTTGACCAGCCCTTTATTGTGCAGTTTGGCCATTTCTTATTGAACGCTGTTCAAGGTGAATTTGGCATCAGTCTCAGGCAAGGCGCCAAAGTTTCTCAGCTCATTGCAGATCGCTTTCCAGCAACTTTAGAGTTGGCTGTCATTGCCGCTGGCATGGCGCTTTTGTTGGGAATTCCCATGGGCGTTTATGCCGCTCTCAAGCGTGGCACCCTGTCTAGTCAATTGCTCATGACCTTTTCGCTCTTAGGGGTGTCGTTGCCCACTTTCCTCATTGGCATTTTGCTCATTTTGTTTTTTGCAGTGCTGCTAGGTTGGCTTCCCAGTTTTGGCCGGGGTGATGTGGTCAAAATTGGTTGGTGGAGCACAGGGCTGCTTACCGCCAAAGGCTGGCAACACATTGTTTTGCCAGCCCTCACGCTCACTGTTTTTCAGCTCACCCTGATCATGCGCTTGGTACGCGCCGAAATGTTAGAAGTGCTGCGCACTGACTACATCAAATTTGCACGTGCCCGTGGCTTGTCAAACCGGGCCATTCATTTTGGCCATGCCCTTAAAAACACGCTGGTGCCTGTCATGACCATCACAGGCCTGCAACTGGGCGGGCTCATTGCGTTTGCCATCATCACAGAAACTGTGTTTCAGTGGCCAGGCATGGGCTTGCTGTTCATTCAAGCGGTCACGTTTGCCGATGTGCCAGTCATGGCGGCCTATTTGTGCCTGATTGCACTCATTTTTGTGGTGATCAATCTCACCGTCGATTTGCTTTACTTTGCTGTAGATCCAAGACTGCGTGTTGGCAAAGCCGGCGGTCATTGAAGCAAATTCTCTTAAGAAAGATTTAGACGGCATGTCCAATCCTATTTCTCGTTGGCTGAGCAGCGATGTTGGCTACAGCTTCCGAAACTCCAAAACCGCCATGGTGGCCGCCTTCATTGCCTTCGTGTTTATTTTCTGTGCGTTGTTTGCAAAGTGGGTGGCCCCTTACAACCCGTTTGATGCTGCATCGCTCGAACTCATGGACT
>CALCBL010000626.1 GCA_937897495.1 uncultured Burkholderiales bacterium | reverse complement strand
TTTCGCGCGCCAGCCAATGGTAAAAGCCGCGCCAGCCAGACAAGATCAAGGCAATGCCGCGACCCGAGCGGCCAGCACTGTGCATTTGTACCACCCACCTGCGCACATGCGTGGTTTGCACCTGCGCCAAATCGACGTTGGCAGCCAGCGCCAATTCAGCAAGTTTTTGCAGATCTAAGGCATACAGCGTCGAGGTTCTTTCGGCCAGGCGTTTTTCAAAACGCACATGGTCTAGGTAACGAGCGACGCGCTCGTCCATGCTTTGCCTTAGCCCTTTGAAGGCAGCAAGGCCGACAGCGCTGCACTGCAAAGCTCGGCCAAGTGCTCCAGAAAATCGGTGCCCATGCCGCTGTGAAAGCGCTGTGCATCGGGCGACGCCAACACCAACAAACCAAAAGGCGTCTGATCTTTTGACAAGCGCAAAGGCAACAAGGCCACAGAAGCCGCATGCGCTGGATCTTGCAACCATTGAACCGCTTCAATGCCAGTGCCTGCACCCACAAAAGGTGAGGCATAACTGCTTGCAGCTTCTTTGACTTCGGCAGTGACGGCTTGGGCATACGGCGCATCGTTAAACACATCGGCCACACCCCACAAACGCACCGCCACTTGAGGCACTTGAAAGCGCATTTCAATGTTTTTCAATGCAGAGGGTACTCTTTCAGAGGCGGGGGTTTGCAACAACTCACAAGCCCACTTCTGCAGCTTTTCGGTGATGATCATGTTCTCATTGCCATGGCGAATCATGTCCATGATGCGCATTTCAAGCGCGCGAATTTTGTCGCGCAGCATTTGCGCCTGACGCTCTTGCAAACTCACCGAACGGTGGTTGTCCGGACTCAGCAAATGAACCGACGACAACAACTGCGCATGCCGCTGAAAAAAGTCAGGCGTATTGGCCAAGAAATCAGCGATGTCGTCTTCCGTAATGGGATTCATCGGATTGATGGAGGTAGGGGTCATGCCTGTCTTTCTAATCAAGGTAATTCGGGAACATCAATTTCGCCTTCAAACACCGAAGTGGCAGGCCCCGTCATCCAGACGGGTTGAGACACATCGTTCAAAGCAGCGCCTTGCCATTCAATGCTGAGCACGCCGCCGTGCGTTTGGACATCGACTTTGGGGTTGAGCAAGCCCATGCGAATGCCAGCCACTACGGCCGCGCAAGCGCCAGTGCCGCAAGCCAAAGTTTCGCCTGCGCCGCGTTCAAACACGCGCAAACGTATGGCATCGCGGCTGAGCACTTGCATGAAACCCGCGTTGACGCGATTGGGAAAGGCCGTGTGGTTTTCAATCAATGGGCCGTGCGTGAGTACTGCCGCCGTGTCGATGTTGTCCACCACTTGAACGGCATGAGGATTGCCCATCGACACCACCGCCACATTGGCGATAGCAGGCACACCTGTGCTGGCATCGTTGATATTCAAAGGCAAACGCCATACTTCACAGCCATTGACCAAGCTGTGTTGCAGCCCTGCCTGATTGAATGGCACCTTCGGTAAATCCAAGGTGGGTGCGCCCATGTTGACAGTCACCCGACCGTCGGCATTCATCTGCAATTCAATTTCGCCTTGTTGCACCTTGACGCGGACGCGGTCTTGGGTGGTCAGGCCTTTGTCGCGCACGTATCGAACAAAACAACGTGCACCGTTTCCGCAATGCTCGACCTCGCCGCCGTCGGCATTGTGAATGATGTATTCAAAATCAAGGGAGGCGTTTGGCGCTGGACGTACCGTCAGAATTTGATCAGCCCCCACGCCAAAGTGACGGTCTGCCAAGAAACGGTATTGGGCCCTCGACAAGTGATGGCGCTCGCGCGTTTCATCGAGCACCACAAAGTCGTTGCCAGCCCCTTGCATTTTTGTAAAGCGAATTCGCATGGCCGAATTATCCTCGGTTCGGGCCTAGGTTGGCGCAAGGCCTGATAATCGGTGCATGGTCAGACCTCAACAACTTTTGCATCCCCAGCGAGAACCCGTCCTGCCACGGCCCGCCGCCACAGTGCTGATGCTGCGCGACAGCCCTCAAGGCATTGAAGTGCTCATGACACGGCGCTCGCTGACAGCCAGTTTTGCACCTGGCGCTTATGTGTTTCCGGGCGGCGGCATTGACGCACTCGATGCTGCGTCGCATGCGCATGCTTTGCGCCGCGCTACCCAAAGCGACCTGCACCTCACTCAAGCCATCGCTGCCATTCGCGAAAGCTTCGAAGAACTGGGCATCTTGCTGGCCTATCGGGCCGATCAAAGCATGGCCACCGCCCAAGACATCGCATTGCTCGACCGAAGCCAGCCCTTTGCAGCGCAATGTGCCGCTTTGGGCATGAAACTGGCCGCAGAACAGGTCTATGTGCTGGCCCACTGGATCACCGACCGCGATTTGCCCAAGCGCTTTGATGTGCCCTTCTTGGTGGCCCGCATGCCCGAAGGTCAAACACCCGTGGCCGATGAGTCCGAGCAGTTCGAACCGGTGTGGGTGCGCCCTGACGACGCGCTCAAGCGGCACGAGGCCGGTGACTTTTTCATCGTCTTTCCCACCATTCGCACTTTGCAGCGCCTGACACCTTTTGCCAATGTGCAAGCGGTGCTTGATGCCTGCGCCGTGAACGACGAGCCGCTCTGGACCAGTTGCCCGCGTGCGGGTTGGTTGGCCGGCAAAGAAGAGCGATACATGGAGCACGAGTCGCCCTATGGCGAATTGGCGCTCACCAGCCCCGATGGTCAACTCGTGCACCACCTAGATTGGCAATCCCAGCACCCCGTGGCACTGCTTAAAAACGTGCATCGCCTCACCGCACCCAACCCAGGCGTGATGACCGGCCCTGGCACCAATACCTACTGGGTAGGCGACCCTCACAGTGGCTATACCGTGATTGACCCAGGCCCTGCAGACCCAGATCACATAGACAGAATTTGGCGTGCCACCGGTGGTCAAATTCGCATGATTGTGTGCACCCACTCACACCCCGATCACTCACCTGGTGCCAAGCCTTTGCAGTCTCTCTGCAAAGGACAGGCCGGTGGCGTGCCTCCTATTTTGGGCTTGTCATCTGCCAGCACGGCCAACGCACAAAGCCAATTCAAACCCGATCGCGAGTTAGCACACGGCGAAATTTTGAAGGTCGGCGAGCACAGCTTGAAAGTTCTGCACACCCCAGGCCATGCGGCCAATCATTTATGTCTGGCACTTTTGGAAGATGGCTTGTTGTTCTCTGGCGATCATGTTTTGAACGGCAGCACCACAGTGGTCAATCCGCCCGACGGCAACATGAACGATTACCTTGATTCATTGGACTTGTTGGCCCATGAATGCCAAGCTCACCCGCTTGAGTTCATCATGCCTGCGCACGGCTATGTCTTGGGATTTGCTGCACAAGCCATTGCCCAACTTAAAGCGCACCGTTTAAAGCGAGAAGCCAAAGTGATGGCTGCCATGCGCGCCTTGCCACACGGCACTTTAGAAGAGTGGGTGGCGCATGCCTACGCCGACGTGCCCGAACGCTTGTGGCCAGTGGCTGCGCGTTCCCTGCAAGCCCACGTGGACCGCATTCAGTCAATGCCGCCTGGCAACAACTGACATGCCATGGCACCCACAATGACCAACAAAGAAACCGAAGGCATTCGCTTGTCCAAGCGCGTGGCAGACATTTTGAAATGCTCACGCAGCGAAGCCGAGCAAGTGATCGTGGGCGGTTGGGTCAAAGTCAATGAAGTGGTGGTGGACGAGCCCGCACACCGAGTCAGCCATGAAAACATCGAGATTCACAGCACTGCTCAACGCGGCAAAGTGCCCCTGCTCACTGTCATCTTGCACAAGACAGCCGGGCAAAGTTGCTTGTCCAAAAGCCATCACGACATCTGGAAAAACTTAACGCCCGAGCTTCGCTCTAAGCAAGACCGCTCTGGCATCAGCCTAACGCCGCGACTTCAAAAATTCTTGCAATGCGCGGCCGCTTTGGAAGATGCGGCGTCTGGATTGGTCGTCCTGTCTGAAGACCCCAGCATGCTGCGAAAACTTCAAGACGAACGCACCCCCTGTGAACACGAAATGCTGGCCGAAGTGCAAGGTTCAGTCAGCCCCGACCAACTGCGCGACATGTGCCCCACCGGCCTTAAAACCAGCATCAGCAGCGAAAATCCTGAAAAAACGGGTTTGCGCATGGCTTTCAAGGGATACCAACCGGGGTATGCCGCGGGTGTCATTGAAAATACAGGCCTGCGACTGATGGGGCTTAAAAGGGTGCGAATGGGCCGGGTTTTGATGGCGCCCTTGGCGCCTGGCCAATGGCGTGCCCTCATGCCCTATGAAAGATTTTGAAAAAATGATGACTTTTGGCGCATTTTTGCCACAATATTGACAAATAAGCCCTTGAAATTCATCGGGTCATCCTCAATTGTGCTTGTAAGTTTGAGAAAATGTCTCAAAGATTGATTCTCCGCCTGCGCTGAAAGGAAACCACCATGCGTTTGAGCACCAAAAGTCGTTTTGCCGTCACGGCCATGATCGATGTCGCGTTGCGCGAAGATCGAGGCCCTGTTTCGCTCTCGGCCATCAGCGAGCGTCACCAAATTTCACTCTCCTATTTGGAGCAACTGTTCAGCAAACTGCGTCAACACCAATTGGTTGAAAGCACACGCGGACCTGGTGGCGGTTATTCTTTGGCCCGCAGTGCCGAAAAAATCACCATGGCCGACATTGTGAGCGCTGTTGACTTTTCAGCCGAATCAGAAGAAGCCGCCAATACCGACGGCAGCACCTGGATGAGCAGTGAGTTGTGGGCCAGCCTGAACGAGAAAATGCTGTCACATCTGCAATCTATCAGCTTGCGTCAGTTGGTGTCTGAGCAACGCGCCAAAGGCGTGACCGTTGAGCCAGCACCTTCTGTGGTCAAGCGCGGCGTGTTTGCCAAGCCCAAAAGCCAGCCCGTCAAAATGAACGTGCCCAACTCGGTGTTTGCATTGGCTGCCAGTTTGGTACCCACACGATAAGTCAACACGCTAACAAGCATTCAGCCTCACAAACAAAACGCGCTCTAGGGCGCGTTTTTTCATGGCTTGCTGCAAAGACATAAAAAAGTGTGAAGCCTGCCGATAAGCCGGATTCTGTGCATTGAGGTTGCCCTCAATGTGACCGCCATTACTCTGGGCCGAGGGTTGCCCACTCGGCTCGATGCTACCTACCCGCACACTCTCCGGAACCAGATCAACGTGTGCCTATTTGGTATTGCTGCGCGTAGAGATTGCCCGTTTCACCCGAACTCAATCGGCTCGTCTCTGTTGCTCTAATCCTCACCTTGGTGCCTTGCGGCCTTTCGGTGGAGAGGTGTTACCTCCTACGCTGTCCTGTGCAGTCCGGACGTTCCTCCAGTGCGGCCTTTCGGCCCATTGCCTAAGCAATGGCTTTGCAGCTTGCACCAGCGACGGTCTGGCAGGCTTCACACCGACATTATCCACTGAGGACTGCAAATGCTTCACAGTCCGCGCGATAATGCTTGTGTCTGCTTGATAACTACAAGCCCAACCACCGATTGAAATGATTCGAATTTCAGAACTGAAACTGCCCCTGACCGCCTTGCCGGTCGAGGTTCGACGCGCAGCCGATGCACCGTCTGAAACAGACGAAGATCGCATTCCAGCGCCTCATCCCGAAGACGCTCTTCGCACATTGGCTTCGCAAGCCTTAGGCATTGACCCACAGGCCATCGATCAACTGCATGTTTTCAAGCGCAGCTTTGATGCACGCAAAGTCGATTTGTTGGCGGTCTTCATTGTGGATGTGACTTTGAAAAACGCGAAGGCTGAAGCACCGCTGCTCGCTCAGTTTCCAAAGCATCCTCACATTCAAGCCACGCCCAACATGACCTGGCATGCGCCATGTCATGCCCCCGCTCACTTTGGTCAGCAAGAAGGCGAGCGACCTGTGGTGGTGGGCTTTGGCCCCTGCGGTATTTTTGCAGCCTTGAGCTTGGCGCAAATGGGCTTCAAGCCCATCGTGATAGAGCGCGGCAGCCCTGTGCGCCAGCGCACCAAAGACACCTGGGGTTTGTGGCGCAAGCAAACCCTCAACCCCGAAAGCAATGTGCAATTTGGCGAAGGCGGTGCGGGCACTTTTTCAGATGGCAAGCTCTACAGCCAAATCAAAGACCCACGTCACTTAGGCCGCAAGGTCATGGACGAGTTTGTGCAAGCCGGCGCACCCAGCGATATTTTGTTTGCGGCGCACCCTCACATTGGTACTTTCAAATTGGTGAAGGTGGTAGAAAACTTGCGCGAACAAATCATTGCACTGGGCGGTGAAGTTCGTTTTGAACAACGCGTGGTCGACATCGACATTCAAAGTACACCCTCAGGCCGGCAAGTGACTGGCCTGCACATAGAAGATCGCAACACAGGCGCGCGAACGCATCTGGCTACGCAACATGTGGTGCTCGCTTTAGGTCACAGCGCCCGCGACACCTTCACCCTGCTGTACGAGCGCGGTGTGTACATGGAAGCCAAAGCATTCTCAGTGGGCGTGCGCATTGAACATCCTCAAAGCGTGATTGATGCGGCACGTTGGGGCCGCCATGCAGGCCACCCCTTGCTGGGTGCGGCCGATTACAAACTGGTACACCACGCGCAAAACGGCCGTTCGGTTTACAGTTTTTGCATGTGCCCCGGCGGCACCGTGGTGGCAGCCACCAGCGAAGCCGGACGCGTGGTGACCAATGGCATGAGCCAATACTCACGCAACGAACGCAATGCCAATGCAGGCATGGTGGTGGCCATTGAGCCTGCCGATTACCCCTTAGACACGGCCTCATGGCAAGCTGCATTTGGTGAGCAAGATGGTTTGAAATGGGCCACGCAAGCCAATGTCATGTCAAAGCAAATGCCCAAGCAGTACCACCCTTTGTCGGGCATTGTGTTGCAACGTCAACTGGAATCTAAAGCCTTTGTAGCGGGCGGCGAAAACTACACGGCACCAGGTCAGTTGGTCGGTGATTTTTTAGCGGCGCGCGCTTCCAAAGAATTTGGCAATGTGGTGCCCTCTTACAAACCAGGTGTGAGTTTGGGTGACTTGTCACAAGTCTTGCCCGCATATGCCATTGAGGCCATGCGCGAAGCACTGCCCGTATTTGGTCGCAAGATCAAGGGCTACGACATGAAAGATGCGTTACTCACGGGCGTAGAAACACGCACGTCGTCACCGCTCAAAATGACACGCGGTGAGAACTTTCAGAGTTTGAATACGCAAGGACTGTACCCCGCAGGGGAAGGCGCAAGCTATGCCGGCGGCATTTTGTCGGCGGGTGTAGATGGCATCAAAGTGGCTGAGGCCTTGGCGCAATCGCTGTGCAACCCGACCGTACGCCTATCCGTTTAAAAAGTGATTTTGGTGCCAAGGCTGAACATGGCCTTGCCGCCCACACGACCCAAAGTGCCATCGACCTGAAAACCAGGCATGACATCGGTGCGTGCACCGATACCCACCATGGGTTTGGCAGCGCGCTGAGCAATTGATTCAATGTGCCCTGTCCATGCGCCGAAAGACTGCTCCCAAGCCACGCCAAGACTAGGTGTGTCACGACCTACTGCATCGCGGCTGCTGACCACGCTGGCGTGCAGTGCGCCAACACCCATGTCACAGCTTGAGTTGGCGGATACAAAAGATTTTTGGCCATCGCCCTTTTGCCACTGGGTTGCACCCACCACCCACGCAAAGTGACAGCTGTTGTCTTTTGGTGAAGTGACCTGCATCTTGGCTTGAAGGGTTTGACTGTGTGCGCCGCCTGAAAAGGTTCTGACATCTTGCGCAATCAAATCCAAACCTGGCAAAGGAGAGAAGGTAGGTGCAATGGTGAACGAGCGCGAACCATCGGCGGCACGCGACCAAAATGTTTCAATGTGCGCGACACCTGCGTCGTTCACGTTGGCGTCGTCCACACTCAAGGGACGGCCAGCTTGGGCAGATAGGCTTAACAAAGAGATCGCTAAAAGGCTAATGATTTTTTTCATGTCAATCGTTCACTTTAAATTTCAAAAACAATATCAAACAAATAATACAGGAATCATAGAGACCACCAGCAGCAAGGCCATTGTCCAATTGAAAATTCGCCGTACCGTATCTTGTTGCAAATAATACTCAAGCTTAGCGCCAAGCCAAACCCACAAACCCACACTTGGAAAATTAATGGCGCTGAACATCATGCAAGTCAGCACCACAAAAGTGATTGACGCATCGGTGGGCATGTAGTTGCTGAAATAACCAATCGACATGATCCAAGCTTTAGGGTTCACCCACTGAAAAGCCGCAGCCCCAAAAAAACTAATGGGCTTCGTCGCTTCTGCGCCATTGCGCTCTGGTGCACCACTGCGTGCTACGCCCCAGGCCAAATAAACAAGATAAGCGAAACCCACCACCTTCATCACTTGGTACACAAAAGGGTAAGCCTTCAACAAACTTTCCAAGCCTGCGCCCACCAACAGCAACATGACAAAGTGGCCCAGCGAAACACCCAACCAATGCGGCACGGTACGCTTCACACCGAAGTTCACACCCGAAGCCAACAGCATCATGTTGTTAGGACCCGGCGTGACCGAGGTCACAAAAGCAAACATGGCCATGGCGGCCACCAGTTCTCCATTGAAGTTCATGCGTGCTTGCCCTTGGGCCACTGGGTGTGAAACTTGCCAGGCTTGTCCAAGCGCTGATAAGTGTGTGCGCCAAAGTAATCTCGCTGAGCCTGCAACAAGTTGGCTGGCAGGCGCTCTGTTCTGTAGGCATCGTAATAACTCAAGGCGCTCATCAAAGCAGGCACGGCCACGCCGCTTAAGGCAGCCATGGCCACCACCTCGCGCAGGTCTTGCTGGCACTTGGCCATGAGGCGTGCAAAGTGCTCATCGATGAGCAAGTTGGTGAGATCGTGTTGGTTGGCAAAAGCGCGGCGAATGTCTTCCAGCAAACGGGCGCGAATGATGCAGCCTGCGCGCCATACCGAAGCCACTTTGTCCATGGGCAATTGCCAATCGTGTTCTTGGTCGCCGGCCTTGATCAAGGCAAAGCCTTGTGCATAAGCACAAATTTTGGCAGCCAGCAAAGCGCCTTGAATTTTAGGCAAGACCTCGGCCAAGTTTTGAGTTGCTTGCGGCTGAGGCCCTTTTAACAACTTGGAGGCCAACACCCGTTCCGCTTGCATGGCACTCATGGTGCGCGCAAACACCGCATCGGCGATGGTGGGCGCACTGACACCCATGTCCAAGGCAATCTGGCTGGTCCATTTACCCGTCCCTTTTTGCTCGGCTGTGTCCAAAATCATTTCAACCAAGGCATTGCCTGTTTCAGGATCCTTGTGCGCCAAAATGTCGGCGGTGATGTCAATCAAATAGCTGCTAAGTTCCCCCTGACCCCATTCGCGAAACACCGCACTCATTTGCATGGGGGCCATGCCCAAACTTTTCATGAGCGCATAGGCTTCGCAAATCATTTGCATGTCGGCATATTCAATGCCGT
>CALCBL010000625.1 GCA_937897495.1 uncultured Burkholderiales bacterium | reverse complement strand
AAGACCGCAACGTGGCCATTGTGCTGTTCAACTTTCCACCCAATGCAGGCAACATTGGCACGGCCGCATTCTTGTCTGTTTTTGAATCTTTGTGGCACACCCTGACCGCCATGAAGGCCCAAGGTTATCAAGTCGATGTGCCAAGCAGCGTAGATGAATTGCGCGAAGCCTTGTTGTATGGCAATGCGGCACAGCATGGCGCAGATGCCAATGTCCATGCTTTGATCTCTGCCGACGATCACGTCAAGCGTGAGCGCTGGCTCAAAGAAATTGAAGCGCAATGGGGCCCTGCGCCCGGCCGTCAACTCAGCAACGGCAGTTCCATTTTTGTCTTGTGCAAGAAGTTTGGCAATGTGCTTGTCAGTGTGCAGCCTTCATTTGGTTACGAAGGTGATCCGATGCGCCTGTTGTTTGAAAAAGGCTTGGCACCGACGCATGCCTTCTCAGCCTTCTATCGCTATTTGCGTGAAGATTTCAAAGCCCACGCGGTCCTTCACTTTGGCACGCATGGCGCACTTGAATTCATGCCAGGTAAACAATCTGGCATGAGTGGCACATGTTGGCCCGATCGATTGATTGACGATTTGCCCAATGTGTATTTGTACGCATCCAACAACCCTTCAGAGGGTGCCATCGCCAAGCGTCGCTCTGGCGCTACCTTGATCAGCTACCTCACGCCACCCATTGCACAAGCAGGTTTGTACAAAGGTTTGAACGAGCTCAAATCATCGCTCGAGCGGTGGCGTTCGTTGGAGCGTGGTAACAGCGAATGTGTTGAATTGGCAGCAGTCATTCAAGCACAAGCAGTGGAACTTGATTTGGTGTCTGCAGAGCCCGCTTGGGATGTAGCCGCCATGGGTGCAGATTTGGACAAAGCAGTGATGCGCTTGGGCGAAGAAATGCTCGAGCTTGAATACACACTGATTCCTCATGGTTTACATGTGGCTGGTCGTGCACCGAGCGCCGCCCAACAGGTTGACATGTTGTTGGCCATGGCCGAAGCCAATCACGGCATGCCATTGGCGCGTGCAACTGTTGAGGCTTTGGTGGAAGGTCACTCGCCAGAGCTGGCGTTGAAGGCTGCGGGCTTGCCACGCAACCATGCCAGCTTAGAAGTATTGCGTGAATTGGTTGAACCGCAGGCGCACCTGTCGGTTGACACGGAAGTTTCCGCCATCCTGCGCGCTTTAGACGCTCGCTACATTCGACCTGCGCCTGGTGGCGATATTTTGCGCACACCCGCCGTATTGCCCACAGGCCGCAACATTCACGGCTTTGACCCCTTCAGAATTCCCAGTGCCTTGGCCGTTCGGGATGGCAAAGTTCAAGCTCAGTTGCTCATTGAGCGCCACTGTGCCGATGGCAACCCCTTGCCAGAATCGATTGCCATGGTGCTTTGGGGCAGTGACAACTTGAAGAACGAAGGCGCTCCCATTGCACAAGCTTTGGCCTTGATGGGCGCCATGCCTCGCTTTGACAGTTATGGCCGCATTGCATGTGCCAGCCTCAT
>CALCBL010000624.1 GCA_937897495.1 uncultured Burkholderiales bacterium | reverse complement strand
TCTTGAGCCAAGCCCAACAAGATCACATATTCGGTTGCGCGATAACAAGAAAAGTCATACAACTTGCCAGTCGCTTCTGGTTGCGTGGCGCTGATCAAAGCGTCAATCAAGGGCGTATGGGGCTGCAGAATAAATCCCGCTTCTTCTTCATACCGCCAAAATTCGCTGGGCCGCTCCGCCGCTTCTGTTTTAAAGGCCAGGGCTGTTTTCCGTGCATCCAACACAATGTTTTCTCGCACGCGCACTGCGCTGCTCAGTGCTTCTAAGTCATTGAATTCAAAGCGATGCGGCGAGACCAACATGGCCCAAAGGATCTCTTGCTTTAAATCTTTGGCATGCAGGTGCAGCGAGAGTGTGTCGCTGGCAGGGGCATGAAGCTGCATCCAAGCATCACTCATTCGGCACAACAAGGCGCCAGAGCTTGACGTCAAGTCCAAGCCTTCCTGAATGCCATGGGCCTCAAAAAAGGCGTAACAAGCAGACATGTCGCAATGGGAGACTTGAAAGCCCGCCGCTTGAGTGAAGTGCGAAGTTGCCTGATGCGAATTTTGCATGCTTGTCATTCTGACAAGAAAACAAGCGCGCCCCTATCGGGACAAACGCTATCAAGCAAAAGTGATCCAACTTCGATGGGCGGCATGGTCCAAATGCGGTAAGTTATTGTAAGAAAGCAGCATGTGCCTGGAGGGCGAAAATACAAACTCTGTGAGTGCCGTATTGCGGATGCGCAAGTTGAGTTCAATGGACGTCTCTGCTGGCGCTTGAAGCACTTGCCCTACAGCGGTTGAGATGGGGCCGCCACTAGAAACAATCAAAATACGACCTTGATGGTTTTCTCGCACATGCTTTAACACCGCTTGAATGCCGGCCGCAAATTCAGCATAACTTGTCATGCCTTTGGGTTGAGTCTCACCCGCCATCCATTTTTGCAGTGCCGTTCGCAACAAGCGAAAGTGATGCTTGTACATCTCGGGCGTATCGGGCTTGGCAAGTGGCTCGGGATGAATGGTTTCAATCAATGCATGGCTGTCGTATTCATTGAGTTCAGGCCACACTTCAGGCACATTGTGCAGTTTTGCGCCTTGTGCAATGCCTTCCCAAGTTTGCCGGTGTCTCTTTAAGCTGCCCATGAAAACAGCGTCAAACTTCAGTGCCTCTGCGCCAGTTTGTTCGGCAGCCGTTTGTTGCCAGTACTCGCCCAAGCGAATACTCTGCTTCTGGCCCATGGCACTGAGTTGGTCATAATCGTCTGCGCCGAAAGAAGCCTGACCGTGGCGCACTAAAAGTAGTTGTCCCATGGTGCTTAGTCTAAAGCCACACGGCCCTCAGTGCAGGCCGCGGTGTCGCCTGCGACCCACACTTGGCCTGTTTGAGTTTTCTTGAAGTCATTGTGTCAGCATCCACCCTGCTGTTAAGACCAAGACCGAAGACATGCAGCGATTGAAAACAAGCAACCGCGTACCCTTCAAAAGCCATTCACGCAGCAAGCTGCCCATCACGGCATAGGTTAAGTTGCTGACCAAGCCAAACAACATCATGAGCGGCAGTAGCACCAGGCAACGCTCTAAGACATCGTCCTTGCCTGCGATCCATCCGGCCACCAAAGACAAGGCCAGCATCCATGCCTTGATGTTCAGAAATTGAAGCGCAACACCTTGAAAGAAAGTGACCTGCAGTTGACTCTCATTGGCTGTAGCCATCTCGCGAGTGCGCCAAAGTTTGCTTGCCAACCACAACAAATACAAAGTGCCCCCCAGTAAGATGACCCACCGAAGCGCTGGAACAGCCAACACCAAGTTGCCCAAACCTGCCATGCAGATGGCCAACAACAATCCCCAACCCACAGGCACAGCCACAATGAACTTCAAAGCTGAACGCAGTCCCTGATTGGCGGCCAGCGCCGTAGACAGGGTGGTATTGGGTCCGGGCGTGAAGCTGGCAGCGGTTGACAGCACCAACAAGGCTGTGAACTCTTCAGGGCTGAAAACAAAGTTCATGCAAATATCAAGGTGTTGAAAGTGCTTCCCATCGCTCCAAGGCCTTGACCAATTCCGTGTCTATTTGTGCATCGCGGGCATACAAGGCTGCGCCCTTTGCAGGGTCTTGGGCAAACAAAGTGCTGTCTGCGAGGGCGGCTTGAACTTCGCTCTGTTCTTTTTCCAAGCCTTCAATCAAAGCAGGCAAGCCGTCCAGTTCACGTTGTTCTTTGTAACTTAACTTTTGTGCGCTTTTCACAGCGGGCTTGGGCTGCGCAGCTGGCGCTTGGATGGGCTTGGCTTGAGAAGGTGTGGCGGCTTTGTTGGCCGTATTGGACTGCGTCGCAGCCTTGGCGGCGGCCGCCTTATTCTGCGCCTGAATATTTTGGCTGCGCAGCGATTGGGTGAGCCAATCTTGCACCGAGCCTTCGTACTCTCGCCAAAAACCAGGGCTCTCAGGGGTGGCTTCGCAGGCAATGATGCTGGTCACCACGTTGTCCATGAAAGCGCGGTCGTGACTGACCAAGAAAACAGTGCCTTGGTAATCTTGCAGCAACTCCTCCAAGAGTTCCAGTGTTTCAATGTCCAAGTCGTTGGTGGGTTCGTCCAGCACCAAGACATTGGCGGGCCTGGCAAACAAGCGCGCCAGCAACAAGCGATTGCGCTCGCCGCCAGACAATGATTTGACGGGCGACGTGGCGCGAGCAGGCGAGAACAAGAAGTCACCCAAATAGCTCTTGACGTGCTGGCGCTTGTTGCCAATCTCGATCCACTCACTGCCCGGGCTGATGAAGTCTTCTAAGGAAGCTTCCAAGTCGAGGGCGTTGCGCATTTGGTCAAAGTAAGCCACCTGCAAATTGGCGCCTTGGCGAATTTTTCCACTGTCGGCCTCTAGCTCTCCCAGAATCATCTTCAAGAGCGTTGTTTTGCCAGCACCATTGGGGCCCAGCAAGCCAATCTTGTCACCGCGCAGCAGCGTGGCTGTGAAGTCTTTCAAAATGACTTTCACATCGCCTTCAGGAGAGGTGAATGATTTGCAAACATCCGTGAGTTCTGCAACCAACTTGCCCGTGGGCGCCCCGGAGGCCACTTCCATGCGAACACGCCCGACTTGTTCTCTGCGTGCACTGCGTGTGGCGCGCAAATTCTCAAGCCTGACAATGCGGCTTTGGCTTCTTGTTCGGCGAGCTTCTACGCCTTTGCGAATCCAAATTTCTTCTTGTGCCAACAACTTATCGGCCTTGGCGCTGATGACTGCTTCTTGCGCCAGTTGCTCTTCCTTGTTAATTTGATACTGCGCAAAATTGCCCGGATAACTGCGCAGGCGACCGCGGTCCAACTCCACAATGCACGTGGCAATGCGGTCCAAGAATGCACGGTCGTGCGTGATGGCCACCACGCTGCCTTTGAAGTCAATCAAGAGTTGTTCTAGCCAAGCAATGGAATCCAAGTCAAGGTGGTTGGTCGGCTCGTCCAATAGCAACACATCAGGATGCGTCACCAGAGCTTGCGCCAGTGCCACACGCTTGCGATTGCCGCCAGACAATGTAGCCACCTTTGCGCCAGGGTCTAAGTGCAGGCGGTGCAATGTTTCATCAACACGTTGCTCCCAGCCCCAGCCATCGAGTGATTCAATTTGGCTTTGCAACTCATCCAGATCGCCCACACAGTTGCTGTAGTCATCAATGAGTTTCATGACAGGGGCGAGGCCGCGCTGTACAGATTCGAAAATGGTGTCTTCCGATTCAAGCAAAGGCTCTTGCGCCACATAGGCGATGCGAACACCTTGTTGGACATGCATGTTGCCGTCATCGGCGTACTCCATGCCCGCCAAAATTTTGAGAAAGGAGGATTTGCCTGTGCCGTTGCGGCCAATCAAGCCAATGCGCTCCGAAGTTTCCAGGGCAAAGTCAGCGTGATCAAGCAGTGCTACGTGGCCGAAGGCCAGAGATGCGTCAAGTAATGTAATTAAAGCCATGCCGCGATTATCAATGGCAAAAGAAAAATGGAAGAACAGGCTTGCGTACCCTCAAAAATCTGTGCTATATTCGATCTCTCGCTGAAAAACAGATTGTTTCACGCGAGACGGACAATCCTTCGGTTTGTGCTTCAGGGCAAGCAACAGTTCTACTGTCTGCATGTACTTAAGACAGGCCTCCAGGCA
>CALCBL010000623.1 GCA_937897495.1 uncultured Burkholderiales bacterium | reverse complement strand
AAGGTAAAGCGTTGCACGCCGGACACAGGGTCACTGCCAATGAAGGCGACCATCAAACCCATGCACGCGGCGATCAAGCCGCGGAGCAGTGAGCCGCCCGACAAGCCGGCAATCACCGACAAGCCCAAAATACCCAATGAAAAATAAGCGGCCGGTGTAAAGGCCAAGGCAACTTGCGCCAAACTTTCAGTGCAAAGCACCAGCACCAGCAAACCAAACAAACCACCATAAAGTCCCGACATCAAGGAGATGCCCAGGGCCTCACCTGCTTGGCCTCGCTTGGCCATTTCATTGCCATCAATGACGGTGGCAGACGCTGAGTTGGTGCCGGGCGTGCGAATCAGAATGGCAGGAATAGAGCCACCATACTCAGCGCCAACATACACGCTGGCCAACAAAACCAAGGCATTGGTGGCTTCCATCCCGACCGTAAAAGGCAACAGCAATGCCATGGCAATGGAGGGTGAAATGCCAGGCAAGGCGCCGCCAAAAATGCCCCACAACACACCCGCAAACGCTGACAAGATGACCCAACCCGATGACAGGTTAGAAAGGGCTAACAAAAAACTGTCCATGATTTATTTTCCAATCCACTGCGACCACATTCCTGTAGGCAAGCGAATTTCTAATGCGTAGTCAAACGACAACCACAGCAAGGGGCCGGTGAGCAAGGCACACCACATTAAAGTTTTGAACTGGCGCGCGCCGCCAAAATAAGCCACGGTCGCCACCATCACACCAATGCAGAGAATGAAACCGAAAACCGAAACCAATGCCACAAAACCAAGCAAGATGGCCAGCAGGCCCAAGGCTTTAAGGTGCGGGTGGTCACTGCCGCCAGGCTCGGGGGCTTCCTCAGCCTCAGAAGTCGCAGGTGCTTTGGATGGCAACCAAGACTTCAAAAACAAAAATACAGCGGCGGTGCCCAACAAGACGCCAATGGCCGTTGGCACGCCCGTCACGCCCACGGCATCGGCCAGCAAACTGTCTTCAATCAAACTGGCCTGGTAGACATAAATGGACGAGCCGATCATGCCCAACAAACCCGTTAGGCGATCTTTTTGCTGTGCATTCATTTCAGCAAGCCCATCTCTTTAAAGTCTTGCGCTGTTTCTTGTGCCACGTCTTGAATGAATTTGCGCGCTGCTTCTCTGCCGAGCAACATGGGCGTCAAGTGATCTTTCGTGTACTCCGTTTTGTAAGCGGGCAACTCCAGAACCTTGCGCGCGCCATCTTCCCAAGCCTTGGCAATGTTGTCTGGCACGCCCTTGGGACTGGCCAAACCTCTGAACTTGCGAATGACCACGTCGTAACCTTGCTCTTTAGCGGTTGGCAATTGCGGCAATCCGGCCAAGCGTTTTTCTGACAAAGTGGCCAGCAAACGAACCTTGCCTGCTTCCAACTGTCCTTGCAATTCTTGAATTTCACCGATGCCAATGTCATAGGTGCCATTCAGCACGCCAATCATTTGATCGCCACCGCCCTCATGGCTCACGATGGGCACTTTGACGCCGGCAGCACGCGCAAGCTTCTCCATGCCAATCCGCTCTAAGGACGCTGGGTTGGAAGCGCCCCAACGTGATTTACCAGGATTGGCCTTGGCATGCGCCATCACATCTTGCAGCGTTTTAAACGGCGAATCTGCGCGCGTGAAAATCACCTCAGGGTCAATGAACACAATCAGCATGGGGTCTAAGCCGTCATAGCCTACAGAGGGTTTGGACAACAAGGTGGTTTGAATGTACGTGGGCGTGGTGCCATAAAACATAGAGCCATCGGTGGGGCCTTTGGCCACGTGCGCCACAGCCTTGGCACCACTGCCGCCGCGAATATTTTCTACAGCAAAGTTGGTTTTCATGATCGGTGCCATGTATTTGGACAACTCGCGCAAAAACACATCGGTACCACCGCCCGGACTGGAGTGCGTCACCAAGGTCACGCGGGGCACCGGATAAGGGCCCGCTGTTTGCGCCTGCACGGAAGTCAAGCCTGCACAGGCCAAGCAAATGGCCAATGCCGTTTTTAAACTCAAAATGTGATTCATAGGGGTCTCCATGGGTTGAAAAAAGTCCCGGGGTTTACGCCTTCAGGACTGAGTTTTTTAAAAATTATTGCGTCAAACTTTTCAGCAAGGCTTTTAAATCTTTTTGAGTTGCCAAACTCATGCACAAGTTCCAAGCTTCTTCTGTTTTTTGCGCACCCAAAATTG
>CALCBL010000622.1 GCA_937897495.1 uncultured Burkholderiales bacterium | reverse complement strand
GTTTTCTTGATTGCGAAGGTCGACTCGGCGGATCTTGCCTGATATGGTCTTTGGCAAATCACTGAACTCAATGCGTCTGACTAATTTATAGCCAGAAACGCGTTCCCGCATAAAACTAAAAATAGATGCCGCAGTAGAGGCGTCATCAGGGTATCCCTGCACCAATGTGACATAGGCCTTGGGAACAAAACCACGAACAGGATCAGGTGAAGGCACCACGGCGGCTTCTGCTACAGCGGGGTGTTCAATCAACGCGCTTTCTAACTCGAAAGGACTGATACGGTATCCGGATGCTTTGAACACATCGTCAGCGCGTCCAACATAGGTGATGTAACCCTGTTCATCGCGCATGCCGACATCACCCGTGTGATAGTAGCCGTCGCGCATTGCTTCTTGAGTTTTGTCATGGTCATCTGAATAGCCGTTCATCAACGCGGTGGGCTTGTGTGCCAAGTCGATGCAAATTTCACCTTCTTCAGCAGGCAGGCCATCAGGCGACAGGAGCACTATTTTGTAACCTGGTAAAGGTCGTCCCATTGAACCAGATTTGAGCAAGGCACTGGGCGGGTTGCCAATTTGAGCAGTGGTTTCAGTCTGGCCGTAGCCGTCTCGAATGGTGAGTCGCCATGCCTTTTGGACTTGCTCAATGACCTCTGGATTGAGCGGCTCGCCAGCTGAAATCAGTTCACGCAGTAAAACTGGCCACGCTTTTAAGTCTTCTTGGATCAGCATGCGCCAGACGGTCGGTGGTGCGCACAGTGCATTGACTTTGTGCTCGACCAGCTTCGCCAAAATATCAGGCCCATTGAAACGTTGGTAGTTGTAAATAAAAACGCATGCTTGCGCATTGAGGGGGGCAAAAAAACAACTCCACGCATGCTTGGCCCAACCGGGAGAACTGATCGTCCAGTGGACATCGCCTTGTTGAAGCCCCAGCCAATACATCGTTGATAAATGGCCGACAGGATAACTCTGCTGGGTATGCTGAACAAGTTTTGGCTTAGAGGTTGTTCCTGAAGTGAAATACTCCAACAAGGGATCGGTGACGCGTGTTGGCTCGGGTTGAGTAAAGCTAGAGCTTGCTAGCTTTGAAAGCCAGTAGTCGGCCCATTCACTTGGTAGTGCACCGCCGGAAACGCTGATTAAATTCAAGCCTTTAACAGAGTCTGCTGGTAAGTCGTTGATCTTAGACATGCCCGTTGCATTGGTCATAATATGGCGCACTTTGCCGCGCTGAAGTCGATCTGATAAATCGTCTTTAGATAAAAGGTGCGTGGCTGGAATCAAAACGGCGCCAAGTTTGATGGCTGCTAACATTGTTTCCCACAGGGGCACTTC
>CALCBL010000621.1 GCA_937897495.1 uncultured Burkholderiales bacterium | reverse complement strand
CACCCGAAACCACGCCCGACCATGCTTCGTGGCGTGCGTTTCTGCATGCCGAAGTAGGCCCCGACCTTGACGCGCAGTTTCATCCCAAACGCACCCATGCCAACTTCTTTGGTCAAGACCGCGCTGCCATGAAAGCCGGCAACTTCACGGGCATTCAGGGCATTCCCAATCAGGACATGGCCATGTGGGTTTCCATGGGCCCCATCGTCGATCGCACCAACGACCGCTTAGGCGCCAGTGACATGGCCATAGTCGAGTTCAGGCAATGCATGCTGAAGGCTTTGCGAGACTTCATGGCGGGTGCCTTGCCTATCGGTAGTGGCACAAACACAATGCCGCGTGAAGTTTGCTCATACCAAGCGATCGTTCCCAAGACCACTGACTGGCGCAGCTTCCCTGCACAACCGGTATAAACACTACTTCAGAAAAGGAAACCTTTCTATGAAACGTCGTGATCTATTGGCTGCTTCGGCGGCACCTGTATTGGCAAGCTTTCTGGGCACCTCCAGTGCGCAGACCGCCTTCAATTTCACCAAGCCTGTGAAGTTCATCGTGCCCTATGCACCAGGCGGTTTGCCCGACACCGTGGCGCGCGTATTTGCGCTTCGCATTGGTGAGCGCATTGGCCAAGGCGTTGTCATTGAAAACAAACCCGGCGGCAATGGCGCGGTGTCTGCGCAAGCTTTGGCCAACAGCCCCAATGATGGTCATACATTCTTGGTCACCGATGGCTCTATGTTTTCCATCAATCCGCTCATCTACAAAAGCTTGGCTTATGACTTGAAGCGCGACTTTGCACCGGTTTCTTTGTTAGCCAGATCGCCTTTGTATTTGGCGGTGCATCCCAAAGTGCCGGTGAACACACTCCAAGAATTTGTGCAGTATGTAAAAGCCAGGCCTGATCAGTTGAACTATGGTTCATCAGGCATTGGCAGCAGTCACCATCTCACCATGGAAGCCATTAAGGCTGCATTGAATTTGGACATTCGCCATGTGCCATTTCGTGGCTCAGGCCAGTCTGTGCCGGCACTCATTGGGGGACAAGTGGAGTGCTTGTTTTCTGCGCTGCCATCTTTGGCTGGCTTTGCCAAAACCAATCAGGTCAAAATTTTGGGCAGCAATGCTGGGCAACGTTCTAGCTTGATGCCGCAAGTGCCTAGCATTTCCGAAATCATTCCTGGCTTTGACTTTGCGGTGGTCATTGGTGTTTTGGCGTCTGCCAATGCACCGGCTGGCGCCATTGCACGCTTAAGCGCAGAGGCTGCTGCCGTGAACAAACATCCTGAATTGTTGACCACCTTGGGCACGGCAGGCATTGATGCTGTGGGCAGTTCCCCTGCCGACTATGCCAAGGCCATTCAGTCTGAAAACGAGCGATTGGCCAAGGCGGTGGCTTTGGCTGGCTTGAAACCAGAATAAATTTTTAAATCACTTTCAAAGATAAATCACATGGCCAAACTGCCCCTTAGCTTCGCTTGCTGGAATTACGATCGCACCCGCGCCTTGATGGACGGCAGCGTTCAAGTGGATGGCATCGATCTGAACTACTTGAATTTGCCGGTTGAAGAAACCTTCTTTCGCATGGCACGGTTTCGTGAGTTTGATGTCTGCGAAATGTCGCTTTCGTCTTATTGCGTATCTCTGCACAAACCCGATCGCCCCTTCATTGCCATTCCTGTATTTCCCTCTAGGTTCTTTCGTCACTCTTGCATTTATGTGAATGCCAATTCAGGCATCAAGGAACCCAAAGATTTGATTGGCAAACGCATTGCCAGCCCTGAATACCAAATGACGGCACCGGTTTGGATTCGCGGCATTTTGCAAGACCACTATGGCGTGCCTGTCGACGCACAGCCGTATTTGTTTGGCGGCGAAGAGGAAACTGGCCGCATTGAAAAACAAAAGCTCAATCTGCCGCCCAACATTCAAGTGCATCCCATTGAGCCGCACCAAACCTTGTCGCAAATGCTGCACGATGGCGAGCTAGATGCCCTCTACACAGCACGCATGCCATCTTCTTTCTTAAAAGGTGATGGCAAAGTGAAGCGCTTGTTTGAAAACTATGTGGACATTGAGCGCGCTTACTATCGCCAAACCAAAATTTTCCCCATCATGCACACTGTTGTGATTCGCCGCGAGGTCTATGAGGCCAACCGCTTGATTGCCCAGTCGCTGACCAAGGCCTTCATTGAAGCGCAGCGCAAAACCTACGAAGACCTCTACGAAACTGCGGCCTTGAAAGCCATGTTGCCTTGGCTCACGGCCCATGTGGAAGATGCACGCAAAGAGTTTGGCAATGACTGGTGGTCTTATGGCCTCGAGAAAAACGTGGACGTTCTTGAAACCTTCACGCGCTATCACCAAGAGCAGGGCTTGTCGCCACGCAAACTCAGCCCTCAAGAGTTGTTTGCACCTGAATCGCTTGAAGCTTTCAAAATTTAAAGCCCACATTCAACGCTGGCAATCAACGCCAGCATTCAACGCCTTTAACGAAACGAGCTCTCCATGGAACTTTCACTCAGTACCGAACAGGTGCTGATCATTGCCGCTTGCGCCACTGCCATCCTTTTTGGCGGCATTGTGAAGGGTACATTGGGTGTGGGCCTGCCCTTGTTTGCAGTGCCCATCATGTCCCTCATGATTGGCAGCACCCAAGCCATCGCTTTGGTGGCTGTGCCTGTGGTGGTGTCCAACATTTGGCAAGCTTGGCAGGAGGCCAGTTGGAAGGCCAGTTTTAAAAGATTCTGGCCCCTCATGCTCACTCAAGCCATCATGACGGTGATTGCCGTGCACTGGACGCTGTCGTTCAGCGTCAAGCAACTCAATATGATGGTGGCTTTTGCGGTGATCGTGGCCGTGGTGTCG
Source organism: uncultured Burkholderiales bacterium (assembly GCA_937897495.1). Classification (GTDB taxonomy): domain Bacteria; phylum Pseudomonadota; class Gammaproteobacteria; order Burkholderiales; family Burkholderiaceae_C; genus Limnohabitans_A. The sequence goes on along the minus strand of CALCBL010000621.1, from coordinate 4,724 downwards.
ATGCTGTTCAAACCCAATTTCACCATCTCTGCTGAGAAGGAAAGATGGACGGGTGCCGCGATTGGTACGGTGTCGGGCATGCTGGGCGGCGTGTCGTCTTTGATGGGGCCCATCATGATCAGTTACATGCTGGCTTTGAAAATGCGACGAGATGAGTTTGTAGGGGCCGTCAGTGTGATTTATTTGAACGCGGCTTGGCCTTTGTATTTGGCCATGTACAGCTTTGGCCGTATGGAGGTGATTGACCTGGGCTATTCAGTCTTGGCACTGGTGCCCATGGCCATAGGCTTAACCGCTGGGCAAAAACTTCGGCATCGCCTCAGTGAAGACACATTTAGAAAAGTACTGCTTGGGTTTTTAATTTTCATTGCCGTCTTGCTGGTCGTTCGGTAGGCCTAAAAAACCCAGAGCAGCAATGAAGTCATGATCAGGTAACGCAAAAACTTACCGATGGCCATGTAGATGGCGCATGGCAGGAAGGGCATCTTGAGCCAACCAGCCACGGCGCAAAGGGGGTCTCCAACGCCGGGCAGCCAAGAAAGTAGACAGGCTTTGGGCCCAAGCTTTTCCAGCCATTCCAGCGCACGCTTGTGCATTTTTTCGTTCATGCGGGTGTTGGGTGCTTGTATTTCAGCCTTAATTTCACCTTTGTGCTTTCGAACGATGTCTACAGCTTGGTGTGTGCCATATCCCATCCACCAACTCAACATGCCACCCAATGTGTTGCCAGCCGTGGCGACAAAAATAGCCTGCCAAAACAAGTCAGGGTTGAGTTTGATTAAACCAAAAACGGCAGGTTCAGAGCCTAATGGCAAGAGCGTGGCTGAGATGAAAGCAATGGTGAAGACGGTTGACAAACCGTGCTGGGGAAATGCCAGCCAAGCCAGCAGCTGAGTGATGAGGGGTGTGAACCATTCTTGCATTTGAAGCAGAGTGTAGCCAAAGGTTTCTATTTTTGATTTTTTGCTTAAAATAATTTCCCTGCTCAAAAATTAAGCAATTACAATCGTGCCTCCTTTTTAAGCAGATGACCTTTCGCTTTCGGCTTCTTCATTCCCCTGTTCTGTCTGTCTTCGTTCATGCAAATCGGACCCTACGTCCTCCCTAATTCAGTCTTTGTGGCCCCCATGGCGGGTGTCACAGATCGACCCTTTCGCCAACTGTGCAGACAGTTCGGTGCGGGCTATGCCGTGAGCGAGATGGTGACGTCGCGCAAGGACCTTTGGAAAAGCTTGAAAACATCGCGGCGCGCCAATCACGACGGTGAGCCTGGGCCCATCGCTGTGCAAATTGCAGGCACCGATGCGCCCATGATGGCAGAGGCAGCGGCCTACAACATTGATCAGGGTGCGCAGATCATTGACATCAACATGGGCTGTCCTGCTAAAAAAGTGTGTAACAAATGGGCGGGTTCTGCGCTGATGCAAAACGAGAGATTGGCCATCGAGATTGCGCAAGCTGTTGTGGCTGCGTGTGCGCCTCGCAACGTACCTGTCACTTTGAAGATGCGCACCGGTTGGTGCGAGACAGAAAAAAATGCCCTGAGCTTGGCCAAAGCTTTTGAAAGTGTCGGTATTCAAATGGTCACGGTACATGGCCGCACGCGCGAACAAGGCTACAAAGGGTTTGCCGAGTACGACACGGTCGCTGCTGTGAAAGCTGCTGTGAACATCCCGGTGGTGGCCAATGGCGACATTGACTCCCCCGAAAAAGCACTGCAGGTGCTCAAGTACACCGGTGCAGATGCCCTGATGGTTGGGCGTGCTGCCCAAGGTCGTCCATGGATCTTTCGCGAGATCGTTCATTTTTTGGCCACTGGCGAGCATTTGGCACCGCCCTTGGTGGCAGAAGTGAAGCGCGCCTTGCTAGCGCATTTGCAAGATCACTATGGCTTGTATGGTGAACTCACAGGTGTGCGATCTGCACGCAAACACATTGCTTGGTACGTGCGTGATTTGCCTGGCGGTGATGTGTTCAGAGACCACATGAACACTTTGGAGTCAGCCGAGTCGCAATCTTGCGCTGTCGCAGAATTTTTTGAAGGAATGGCATCGCGCTCGGAGCGCATGCCGCAGGCTTTTTCAGGCACACGCACAGAATTGGCTTTGGAGACCATGGAATGACCAAGAAAAAAATTGACGAATGCATTCGCGAAAGCTTGAACGCTTACTTTCACGACATGGACGGTGAAGAACCCACTGGCATGTACGACATGCTGTTGAGTACTGTTGAAAAACCGCTGCTTGAAGTGGTCATGCAACGCGCTGAGCAAAATCAATCGCGCGCCGCAGAATGGTTGGGCCTGAACCGCAACACGCTGCGCAAGAAACTTTTAGAACACAAACTTTTGAAATAAAAATAATGAAAGCACTCATTTCTGTCTCCGATAAAACGGGCATCGTTGAACTCGCCAAAGCATTGCACGCGCTGAAGGTGGAGTTGGTGTCCACAGGAGGCACTGCCAAGCTGTTGGCCGACCAAGGCCTGCCCGTGACCGAAGTGGCGCAAGTCACGGACTTTCCTGAAATGCTCGATGGCCGCGTTAAAACATTGCATCCCAAAGTGCACGGCGGATTGTTGGCCCGCCGCGATGTGCCCGAGCACATGGCCGCTTTGAAAGCGCACGGCATTCAAACCATCGATTTGCTGATCGTCAATTTGTACCCCTTCGAAGCCACTGTGGCCAAGCCCGGCTGTACCTTGGAAGATGCCATTGAGAACATCGACATCGGCGGCCCTGCCATGGTGCGCAGTGCAGCCAAGAACTGGAAAGACGTGGCAGTGCTCACAGATGCATCCCAGTACGCCGCAGTCATTGAAGAGCTCACAGCCCACGGCCAAGTGTCTGAGAAAACACGTTTTGCTTTGTCAGTGGCGGCCTTCAATCGCATTAGCAATTACGACGCGGCCATCAGCGATTACTTGTCTTCCTACAACTTGGAAGACAACACCCGCACAGAATATCCAGCGCAGTCCAACGGCCGCTTTGTGAAATTGCAAGACTTGCGCTACGGCGAGAACCCTCACCAAACGGCAGCTTTCTACCGCGACCTGCACCCTGCGCCGGGCTCTTTGGTCACTGCGGTGCAGTTGCAAGGCAAAGAACTGTCGTACAACAATATTGCCGATGCTGATGCCGCTTGGGAATGCGTCAAGAGCTTTGCCGAATCTGCTTGCGTCATTGTGAAGCACGCCAATCCGTGTGGTGTGGCCGTGGGTGCCAACGCGCTTGAGTGCTACAACAAGGCATTTCAAACCGACCCAACCTCGGCCTTTGGCGGCATCATTGCCTTCAACCGACAAGTAGATGCTGCGGCTGCTCAACAAATTAGCAAGCAGTTTGTCGAAGTGCTGATGGCACCTTCGTATTCACCTGAAGCTCTGGACATTTTCAAAGCCAAAGCCAATGTGCGTGTGCTGCAAATTGCCTTGCCCGAATTCAAAGCAGGCGGCAGCGCTTTTGAGCAAGGCCGCAACGCTCAAGACATCAAACGCGTAGGGTCAGGTTTGCTGATTCAAACCGCCGACAACCACGAACTCCAATTGGCCGACCTTAAAGTGGTCACCAAAGTTCAACCCACGCCAGCACAACTGCAAGATTTGTTGTTTGCTTGGAAAGTTGCCAAGTACGTTAAAAGCAATGCCATTGTGTTTTGTGCCAACGGCATGACCATGGGCGTGGGCGCCGGTCAAATGAGCCGTTTAGACTCTGCACGCATTGCCAGCATCAAAGCCGGTCATGCCGGTTTGAGTTTGCAAAACACCGTGGTAGCCAGCGATGCCTTCTTCCCGTTCCGTGATGGCCTCGATGTGGTGGTGGATGCTGGCGCCAATTGCGTCATTCAGCCTGGCGGTTCTATGCGCGACCCCGAGGTGATTGCAGCCGCCGATGAACGCGGTGTGGCCATGGTTTTCTCGGGTGTGCGCCATTTCCGTCACTGAGCTGTGAAATTTTGTAGAAGTCTTCAATGGCATTTGAAGGCATGATATGTGCCTGTAATGACTCTTTGCGAGACCTCGCAATTTAGGCACCATGACTGCATCTACTGCTACAAATTTATCTGCCATTTCTTTGGACGTGCCCGTGGTGGACTCCCACAGTCACGTGATTGCTGACGATCCTGTTCGCTACCCTTTGGCGCCTATGGGCGGCAAGCAATCTGACTGGTCCAAAGAACGCCCTGTGAATGGCTTTGGCATGGCGCAAGCCTTGAAAGAAGCGGGCGTAGCCAAATCTGTTTTGGTACAAGCCTCCACCTGCTACGGCCATGACAACAGTTACACCTTGGATTGCGTGAAAGCCAATACGTCACAATTTGTGGGCGTGTATTCTGTCGACACTTTGCAACCCGATGCCGTGGCTCAAGTCAAGCACTGGAAAGATGCAGGCCTGAGTGGCATGCGTGTGTTCATTGCAGGACATACCGCAGCGGCAGACCACAGTGTTCGATTGGACGACCCTCGCAGCTTTCCTGTTTGGGATTACATCTCTGAACACCACATCCCCATGTGCGTGCAATTGCGCGCCGATGGTTTGCCTCAACTCGAGACTTTGCTCAAGCAATTCCCCAAAGCCACGGTGCTTTTGGATCACTTTGCGCGTCCTGTTTTGGACGAGGGCGCCCCGTACGCGCAAGCAGCCAGCTTGTTTGCTTTGGCCAAGTACCCTAATTTGAATTTCAAGTTCACCACCCACAATGTGCGTGAATCCAAAGAAGGCAAGT
>CALCBL010000620.1 GCA_937897495.1 uncultured Burkholderiales bacterium | reverse complement strand
TTTTAATGCCAAGATCGTCTCAAGCCATCGCAACTTTGCCCTCTGCCGTTCAAGCAGCCCTGGTTCAATTGGGTGACCATTTGTCCACTGCTAGGCTACGCAGAGCGGAGTCATTGCGCGACTGGGCAGTTCGGTTGAATGTGTCGGTACCCACACTCATGCGCATGGAAAAAGGCGATCCTAAGGTGGGCATGGGCGTGTATGCCACTGCACTTTGGCTGGCTGGTTTCGAAGAAGGTCTGCGGCATTTGGCCAACCCGGCCAGTGATGCGCAAGCCTTGGCGCAAGAATTACGCGTGCTCAAGCGCCCCAAGAGGAATGTGAATGGCCGATAACGCGTATTCACCCGTTTCAGAAATGTCGCTGTGGTGGTTAGGCCAAGCCACACCGCAATTCATTGGTCAATTGGTTCTGGCAGAAAACAACCGCAAAGTAGGCCTTGCTTATGCCAACGATTGGTTGCAAAACGGTTTTGCCTTGAGCGACGATTTGCCACTGTCCAAAGCTTTGTTCTTGCCCAAAGAACTGGATGCGGCCGCAGGTGCTGTGAACGATGCCAGGCCAGACCGCTGGGGTGAACGTGTGATCAGGCATATTTTCAAGCCCGTGCGTTTATCACTACTTGAGTATTTGTACTTTGCAGGTCACGATCGCTTTGGTGCGTTGGGAGTCTCTTTGCACGATTCTCACTATAGCGCACTGCCTGCAAATGCCATTGCCACATTTGAAAACTTGCCTCAAATGCAGCAAGCCATTCAACAGGTTCTGGCAGGAGAAAAACTCAGCGAAGCACACATTCGACTTTTAAAACCAGGCCCATCTTTTGGCGGTGCTCACCCCAAATCACTCATTGAAATGGATGGCAAACAATGGGTGGTGAAGTTTGCTGAAACATCAGAATGGGATACCCCACTCATAGAACACGCCAGCATGACCTTGGCGGCTAAGGCCGGCATTGATGTGGCGCACACCCGCGCACTGGCATTGCCCCAAGGACATGCCGTGGCAGTTGAGCGTTTTGATCGTTTGGAAAACACACGACTTCATGTGCTATCGGCTCACACCCTCTTAAGGGCAGCTGGCGAGCCCATGGGCTATCCAGAACTTTCGCAACTATTGCGCAGATATGCACAGCCCAGCTTGATCAAACAACAACAAGCTCAGCTTTTCAAACGCATGGTGTTCAATATTTTGATCGACAACACCGATGACCACGAAAAAAATCATGCGCTGATTCGCACTGATCAAGGCAATTACCGCTTGTCACCTGCCTTCGATGTATTGCCAGCTGCACAGGGTTTGGGTTACCAACAAATGCGCGTGGGTATTAACGGACATGATTCGAGCATTGAGAATGCCCTGTCGGAAGTTGCTGCATTTGGATTGAAACAATCCGAAGCCAAAGAAATGGTGAGTCACATTCAAAATGTGGTGAACACTTGGCCTCAACATTTTGCGACGTGTGGCGTGAAAGCGAGGGAGCTTGAAATGCTGCAAGAGACTTTCCGAGAAAACCCTTAGATCTTTTGCATTTAATTAACCGACCGATCGGTCGGTTAATTGATATACTTCGCTTCAAACACGCTTACCAAGCGAGGAGAAGCCCATGTACACGCAATCCTTCAATGTGCCGGATGCACCGGACACCAGCAGCGCAGCTCCTAACGCTGCATCAATGGCCGCACTCAAATCGGTACCCAAAGCTTTAACCGAAGCCGAGGTAGCTTTGCAAGCGCAGTTCGATGCGCGCATCGATGCCGATGGCAAAGTAGAGCCACGCGATTGGATGCCCGATGCTTATCGCAAAACATTGGTGCGCCAAATTAGCCAACACGCTCACAGCGAAATTGTGGGCATGTTGCCCGAAGCCAATTGGATCAGCCGCGCTCCCA
>CALCBL010000619.1 GCA_937897495.1 uncultured Burkholderiales bacterium | reverse complement strand
CCGTAAAACAATCCAGCCACCCAAGCCACTTGACCGTAGGCGATATAAATCCACGACAAAGCAATCAAGAGAAACAGCGATGGCAGCACAAACAAAACACCGGCCACAATGCCGCCCCTTGTTTTGTGCATCAACCAGCCAATGTAGGTGGCCAACTGTTGGGCTTCTGGTCCGGGCAAGACCATGCAGTAATTGAGTGCATGCAGGAAACGTTTTTCAGAAAGCCAACGCCTGCGCACCACCAACTCTTCGTGCATGATGGCAATTTGGCCAGCAGGGCCGCCGAAGCTGATGAAGCCCAACTTGAGCCAAAAGCCAAAGGCTTGCCAAAAACTCACAGAAGCTGGTGGTTCAGTCTGAGCCGTATTCACGTTTGGGAGGGGTGATGTCATGGTTGGCCAAGTCTATCGGGTTATGGCTAATGCCACCATGGCCAATTGGCTTCACAATCCTCTTAAGCCTAAGTAAGCCAGAGGGCCTTAAAAATGGCAATGACTTATTTTGTCGATAGACTTTCTTTCTTATTTCAATGGAGTATGGGATGATTTCCTTAAGTTTGACTCAATCACAGGCCATCATTGCAAGCGCCCTCGTTGTTGCCCGTGACAAAGGCTACAAACCCATGGGCGTGGTGGTGGTTGATGCTGCGGCTCAAGCCATTGCCTTTGCGCGTGAAGATGGTGCCAGTGCTTTGCGCTTAGACATTGCGCATGGCAAAGCGGGTGCGGCCATCGGCATGGGTGTGAGTAGTCGTGCCTTGGCAGTGAGAGCCAAGGACATGCCGGCATTTTTCGGCACCATAGCGAGCAATGCGCAGCATCCCTTCATTCCTCAAACTGGCGCGGTGCTGATCACCAACTCACAAGGACAAATTGTTGGCGCAGCCGGTGCCTCTGGTGGAACAGGCGATGAGGATGAAGAAATTGTGATTGCTGGCATTACAGCCGCTGGTTTGAATCACCTCTGAGTTGCATCAACGGATGAAGAACATACACACAGTTGGCTGCGGCTGCGGCGTCGACATTCATGCGCACTTGGTGCCTGAAAATTTTCCGCGTTATTTAGGCGCTTCTGCGCCTTCGCCATGGCCCTATACCGAAGCCTCACCAGATGCCAAAGGCATGTGCCACCGACAAGTCATGTTCAATGGCAAACACTACAGAACAGTTTCTGAGCAATGTTGGTCCGCCAAGCGCAGAATTGCCGACCTGCCCGAAATGGGCTTGTCTCACCAAGTGATTTCACCCATGCCGGAATTGTTGTCCTATTGGCTAAGCTTGTCAGATGCGCAGCCTTTGGTTCGATACCTCAATGAGCAAACGGCTGCTTTGTGCGCAGAGTCGGACGGCCGATTGCTAGGACTGGCGGCAGTGCCCTTGCAAGATGTCGATACGGCCATTCTCGAGTTGAGGCATGCGCATGAAAAGTTAGGCCTGGTGGGTGTAGAGCTTGGCAGCAACATCAATGGCACGCCCATTGGCGATGCCAAATTTGATGCGTTTTACGAAGCTTGCGTGGCGCTCGATGTGCCCGTGTTTGTGCACGCCCTCAAGCCCGCTGGCATGGACCGTTTAATTGGACCGCCCGCACTTGAGCAAGTCTTGGGCTATCCCACCGATGTGGGTTTAGCCGCCGCCTCAGTGATTACAGGCGGACTGATGCAGCGGCACCCTCAGCTCAGAATTGCATTCAGCCATGGCGGCGGCACACTGGCTTCCTTGCTACCGCGTTTAACCCAAGGCTGGAAAACTTTTCCTGCACTGGCCGATAGATTGCCTGAATCACCCGCTGAAACGGCAAAGCGTTTGTACTTCGACACGCTGGTCTATGACCCTGCCACTTTGCGCCACCTGATTCAAACTTTTGGCGCCAGTCAACTGATGTTGGGCACC
>CALCBL010000618.1 GCA_937897495.1 uncultured Burkholderiales bacterium | reverse complement strand
TACAAACAGCGGCTTGAACGATTCGTTGTTGGTGGGTTTGCGCTCGCTGGGTCACACTGTGTCGTATTCTGCGCAGTCTAGCGGTGTCTCAACCATCATTCGAGCACCAGCTGCTTGGAATGCAGGCTTGCCAGTTTTGTGGGGCGGTGCTGATCCGCGTCGTGAGGGTATTGCGCTAGGAGACAGTCCTTTTTAAAAGGACACATGCCTGACTGATACTCAGGCATGGCGCTTAAATCTGAATTCCTAGTCCATTTTGACGCCAGACTTAACAATCACTTGTTCCCACTTGTCAATTTCGGCTTTGACAAATGACTTGAACTCTTCAGGGCTGTTGCCTACAGGTTCAGCACCTTGGGCCTCCATTTTGTCTTTGATGTCTTGACTTTGCAGAGCCTTGATGGAGGCGCTGTAAAGCGCTGCCACGATGTGTGGGGGTGTTTTGGCGGGGGCAAACAAGCCATTCCAACTGGAGACTTCAAAGTCTGACAATCCGGCTTCTGCCATGGTGGGCACATTGGGCAATGTGGCCATGCGCTTTTTGCTGGCCACAGCGATGACATTGAGTTTGCCGCTTTTCAAATGAGGAATAGCCGACAAGGCAGTTTGAAAACTCATTTGAACCTGACCGCCCAAGAGATCGGCAATGGCAGGTGCAGCACCTTTGTAAGGCACATGAATCATGTCAATGTTGGCGCGCATTTTGAGAAGCTCGCCCGCGAGATGAGGTGAGCCGCCATTGCCACTTGAGGAAAAAGCAATTTTGCCGGGATTTTGTTTGGCCACGGCAATCAGCTCCTTTAAATTTTTGGCTGGTACCGAAGGGTGAATTGTTAAAACCGATGGCGCCGTCATGAATTGGGTGATGTGCACAAAGTCACGCATGGTGTCGTAGCCTAGTCCCTTGAATGCTGTCATGTTGGTGGCATTGGCAATGGTGCCCAAAAGCAGGGTGTAGCCATCTGGGGCACTGCGCGCAACAAATTCCGAAGCAATGTTGCTGCTTGCACCGGCGCGGTTTTCTACCACCACCGGTTGTCCAAGTGTTTCTTGCAGTTTGATGGCAATGCTGCGGGCCACAATGTCAGTGGCCCCACCAGGGGCATAGCCCACCAGCAAGCGAATGGGTTTCACAGGATAGGCTTGATCTTGCGCATAGCTTGTGATGGATAACAGAGAAAGAATGACAGCCAAAAATCGATTCATGTGAAGCCTGTGTTTGTTGATGCAAATCAAGCCTAAAGTGTAGGGACACTTGGTGCTATCTAGCAAGACCTTATCATTGGTGTTGTCCCTATGTGAGCAATAGACGCGCCTTTATTGAGTAAGATAGATCCCAATATGCGTTCATTCAATTCATCCCATCTCGAAAAACCACGCGCATGGTTACCCAAAGAGCTTGACCAAGATTTTTCTTGGATTCACCACCTAAGTCGCGAAGCCACGCTTGAAATTGAAGAAGCACTTCAACATGCCAAGGCCACCGAAAAATCTTGGCTGCAAATGACTGCCAACGATTTCCCACTAAAACGCCACGCCAAAGAGGCTATTGACCGAGCTTTTGCTGTCACACAAACAGCTTATGGCATGTGTTTGCTAAAAGGTTTTCCCG
>CALCBL010000617.1 GCA_937897495.1 uncultured Burkholderiales bacterium | reverse complement strand
CGACAAAGAAGACGGCCATGGCACCGATGCCGTGATGACCCGCGAACAGCTTTTAACCGACCCTGAACAAGCCGCCGATTTTGTGAAGCGAACCCAGCTCGACGCTTTGGCCATTGCCATTGGTACCAGCCACGGCGCTTACAAATTCACGCGCAAGCCCACGGGCGACATTTTGGCGATTGACCGCATTCAAGCCATTCACAAGCGCATTCCCAATACACATTTGGTCATGCACGGCTCTTCTAGCGTGCCGCAAGACTTGTTGGCCATCATTCGTGAATTTGGCGGCAACATGAAAGAGACCTACGGCGTGCCCGTGGAAGAAATTCAAAAGGCCATCAAGTTCGGAGTGCGCAAAATCAACATCGACACCGACATTCGTTTGGCCATGACTGCTGCGGTGCGCAAATTCATGGCTCAAAACCCTGACAAATTTGATCCCCGCGAATGGCTCAAACCTGCGCGTGAAGCGGCCAAGCAAATTTGCAAACAACGCTATATCGAGTTTGGCTGTGAAGGCCAAGCGTCCAAAATCAAAGGCCATAGCTTGCAAGTGGTGGCAACGCAGTACGCAAAAGGTGAGTTGGCGCAAGTTGTTCACTGAATTTGAATTGATAATGCAGGCACTATGAAGACAGTTTCTGCATTGCACACTTCCGCGCTTACCTCTCTTAGCTTGCTCGCGCGAGGCAAGGTGCGAGACAACTATGCAGTAGGCACCGATCGCATTTTGATGGTCGCCTCCGATCGCATCAGTGCTTTTGATGTCATCATGGGCGAGCCCATTCCAGGCAAGGGCGTGTTGCTCACGCAAATGGCCTTGTACTGGTTTGACAAGCTCGGCCCCAAAGGTTTGAACCTCTGCCCTATTCATCTCACTGGCGATGCACCCGAGAGTGTGGTCAGTGCCGCCGAAGTGTCTCAAGTTCAAGGCCGCTCCATGTTGGTCAAGCGCTTAAAACCCATCCCAGTTGAAGCCGTGGTGCGGGGCTACTTGGCCGGCAGCGGTTGGAAGGAATACCAAGAAGGCCAAGCCGTGTGTGGTGTGAAGTTGCCTGCAGGTTTGAAGAACGCCAGCAAATTGCCTGAGCCCATTTACACACCTGCAGCCAAAGCTGCCGTGGGCGAGCACGATGAAAACATCACGTTTGAACAAACAGTGAACATGATTGGCCTCGATTTGGCCACGCGCATCAGAGACATCAGCATTGCCATTTACAAAGCTGCCAGCGCCATTGCCGCCGAAAAAGGCATCATCATTGCCGATACCAAATTTGAATTTGGCCTCGATGCCGATGGCACTTTGGTGTTGATGGACGAGGTGCTGACGCCCGATTCATCGCGCTACTGGCCTGCTGAAAGTTATGTCGAAGGTGTGAACCCACCCAGCTACGACAAGCAGTTTTTGCGCGACTGGCTAGAAAGCAACTTGGTCAATGGCAAGCCTTGGGACAAGACACCGCCCGCTCCTCGTTTACCCCGTGAGGTGATTGAAAAAACCTCGGCAAAATACGAAGAAGCACTGCAGCGCTTAACGCGTTAATTTGGCTTTGCTTCTATTGTGGGAGAAGCGTTTCATGATCAGTTTGTTTCGCTCAGCCTCTGAGCTCATGGTGCAGTACGCGCACTACCACCGCGATCGTCGCAACATCGTCACACACTTGGTGGGCATCCCCTTGATTGTCTTGTCCATTGGCATGTTGCTGTCCTTGGTGTCTTTCGACATTGCAGGCCATACGCTCACCTTGGCGGGCTTACTTTGGATACTTTCAACCCCTTGGTACCTTACGCGCGGTAACTTGCTGCTAGGACTTGCCACCAGTTTGGTGAACGGTGCATTGATTGCTTTGGCACATACCCCCGATGCGGCAACAGGCTGGGGCTTGAATGCGATTTACGATGCCGCTTGGTTTCCAGGCTTGGCTGTGTTTGTGATCGGCTGGATCATCCAGTTTGTCGGGCACATTTTTGAAGGCCGCAAACCAGCGTTTGTAGACGATGTGGTGGGTCTTTTGGTGGGGCCGATGTTTGTGGTGGGCGAAGTATTGATGATGGCCGGCATGCTTCGCGGCATGCACAGCCTCATTGAGGCGCAGGCGGGCGCTACGCGGTAATTGAATCAGCACAATGCGCTGATCA
>CALCBL010000616.1 GCA_937897495.1 uncultured Burkholderiales bacterium | reverse complement strand
GTTTGAAGGCCACACCCTTTTGCATTTGTTCGCCGAGACCTTGGATACCAACATGCATCACGTCGCCCTTTTTCAAGAACACGGGCGCGGGTTTACCGTCCTTCTTCACGCCCATGCCCACACCCGGTGGGGTGCCGGTGGTAATCACATCACCGGGCTCGAGGGTCATGAACTGGCTGACATAGCTGACCAATTTGGTCACCCCAAAAATCATGGTTTTGGTGGAGCCATCTTGCATGCGCTGGCCATTCAAGTCCATGTGCATCTTCAGATTTTGCGGATTGGGCACTTCGTCTTTGGTGACCATCCAAGGACCGATGGGGCCGAAGGTGTCGCAGCCCTTGCCCTTGTCCCAAGTGCCGCCCATTTCAAGTTGGTAGGCGCGCTCGCTCACGTCATTGACGGTGCAATAGCCCGCCACATAGTCGAGCGCTTCTTTTTGTGTCACATAGCTTGCGCGCTTGCCAATCACAATGCCCAATTCAACTTCCCAATCTGACTTCAAAGAACCTTTGGGCAACATGACGTCATCGTCTGGGCCTTGAATGCAAGAGGTGGCCTTGATGAAAACAATCGGCTCTTTTGGAATAGGCATGTTGGCTTCTGCCGCGTGGTCGGCGTAGTTCAAACCAATGGCAATGAACTTGGGCACATGTGACACGGGGCATCCCATGCGGGGCTTGCCTTTGACCAAAGGCAGCTTGTCAGTTTTAAGTTTGGCCAACTTGGCCAAGACTTTGTCAGACAGTTGTTCAGGGCCGATGTCTGACACCACGCCACTTAAGTCACGCAATTTGCCAGCGGCATCAATCAGGCCTGGTTTTTCTTTGCCGGGTTGGCCATAACGCACGAGTTTCATGAGAACTTCCTTTGATGAATGATTCAGTAAAAATTAAGCAAGAGATGCAATTCGCAACATTGAAAAAATCTGATTGTGATCGAAATCGAATCAGTAGGTAGAGCGTCCGCCCGACAAATCAAAAACAGCACCTGTTGAGAAGGAGCAATCTTCTGTCAAAAGCCAAGTGACCATGGCCGCCACTTCTTCGGGCGTGCCAAAACGGCCCATGGGAATTTTAGACAACATAAACTGAATGTGCTCAGGCGTCATCTGATCAAAAATAGCCGTTTTCACGGCAGCCGGCGTGACGCAGTTGACACGCACATGGCTGCTGGCCAATTCTTTGCCCAGCGATTTGGTGATGGCCATGACGGCCGCCTTGCTGGCACTGTAAGCGCTGGCATTGGGGTTGCCATCTTTGCCAGCCACGGAGGCAATGTTGACGATGCGGCCCGCAGGACGCTCTTTCAAATGCGGCGTCCATTCACGGCAGCAATAAAACACACCATTGACGTTCACATCCATGACTTGTTGCCATGCATCGACGGGGTAGTTGGCCACTGGCGTGACGGGGCCCGTAATGCCAGCGGAGTTGACCACCGCATCGACGGGGCCGATTTTCAAAGTAGCCTGCGTGGCGGCGACCACTGAGGCATGTTGCGACACATCGACTTGCACACTGTGCACTGAGCCGGGGTGCTTCAAACTGGCAACGGCTTTGGCCATGCCGGCCTCATCGCGGTCCCACAAGGTGACGCTGCCGCCTGAGGCCAGCACACGCTCTGCGATGGCATAGCCCAAGCCTGTTGCGCCGCCCGTGATGACCGCATGGCGGCCTTTCATGTCGTATTGGTTCATAAATTTTTTGAAGAAGTTGTGAGGTTGAAATGATTTAGCGAAATGATCAGATGGTCATGCCGCCATCGACCATGTAAGCGTTGCCCGTTGCAAAAATGGCTTCGTCTGAGGCCAAGAAAACAATGATGGGCGCAATTTCATGGGCTTGCGCCAAGCGCCCCATAGGTTGGCGGGCAATGAAGTTTTTGCGCGCTTGAACGGGGTCGGCTTCTGCATTGATGCGATCATGCAAAGAAGGTGTTTCTACAGTGCCGGGGCAAATGGCGTTGCAGCGAATGCCCTTGGTCACGTAGTCTGCAGCCACGCTTTTGGTGAGGCCAATAACGGCGGCTTTGGACGCACCATAAATGAATCTGTTTGGCAAACCACGCACGCTGGAGCACACGCTGGCCATGTTGATGATGCTGCCGCCACCTTGCTCTAGCATTCTAGGCAACACGGCTTGAATCATCCAAAACTGCGCGCGCGCATTGAGATTGAATGCAAATTCCCAGTCTTTGTCGGTGGCTTGCAAAATGGTGCCGCCATGAACCACGCCTGCGCAATTGAACAGCGCGTCTATGCGCGGAATGAGGGCCACTTGCTTGTGAATGTCGTCTTTGTTCATCACATCTAGTACGGCTGTGTGAACATTGGCAACGCCTGCATAGCTTTTGAGCAATTCAGGGTTGACATCGGTGGCCCAGACTGTGGCGCCCTCTGCCGCCATGGCCATGACTGCAGCGTGACCAATGCCTTGGCCCGCAGCAGTTACCAAAATGTTTTTGTTTTTAAGTCGCATGTTTGATCTCCAAATAAATCTTTTGCCGTTTTTGAATGGCATCCCAATTCCAATCAATGCCCAAACCATGTGCATCCGGCGGAATTGCAAAGCCGTCTTCAACTTTCATACGCGAGTGCGTGATGTCATCCAATTGAGGAATGTATTCCACCCAGGTGGCATTGGGCACTGCAGCACACAAACTGACGTGCAATTCCATCAAAAAGTGGGGGCACACGGGCACATCAAATGTTTCGGCCAAATGGGCCGTTTTGATCCAGGGTGTGATGCCGCCAATGCGGGACACATCGGGCTGCACCACACTGCAGGCACCTTGCTCTAAATACTCGCGAAATTGCATGGGGTGGTACATCGATTCCCCCACCGCGACTGGAATGCTGGTGTGCTCGCGCAAATGTCGGTGTCCACTGATGTCCTCTGCAGGCAAGGGCTCTTCTAGCCATGCCAAATCAAGCCCGTCAAAGGCTTTGGCGCGGCGTACCACTTCTGCGCGGTGAAAGCCTTGGTTAGCATCGGTCATGATTTCAAATCCTGGCCCTACTGCATCACGCACAGCCGACAACCGGGCCACATCTTCGCTGACGTGGGGCCTGCCAATTTTGATTTTGGCGCCTTTGAAGCCGTCTGCTTTAGCTTGAAGAGTTTGCTCGACCAACACCTCGGGTGACAATTGCAACCAACCGCCCTCGGTGGTGTAAAGCGGCACTTTGCTTTGGGCGCCGCCCAACAATTGCCACAAAGGCAAAGCTTGGCTTTGTGCCCGCCAATCCCACAGCGCGGTGTCAACGCAGGCCAGCGCCAAGCTGGTCATGGCACCCACTGCCGTGGCATGCGTGTGAAAAAACAAATCTTTCCAAATGGCTTCAATGTGAACGGGATTTTTGCCCAACAACCGCGGCACCAAATGGTCTTTGAGCAAGGCCACCACGGAACTGCCACCCGTGCCAATGGTGTAGGCGTAGCCGGTCGCTTGGATGCCATCGCTGCAAACCAAAGTGAGCAAGATCGTTTCTTGGATGACAAAGGATTGAATAGCGTCGGTGCGCTCAACCTTCGGCGGCAAGTTGACTTGACGCAAGAGAACGCGATCGATGGTGACAGAAGTCATGTGGGCGGAAAAATTGATTGAGAAGAGTTCGGGTTTATGTGGATGAAAACAGTCTTGACCCTCACTCCGGTTCCATGTGAAGATTGTGCAACTGGTCTGACCAATTGTCCAATTCACGTATTCCCTGACTTATTCAACTCACCGCCATCAACTTCAGAACCACACAGCTTTCATGTCAGACAGGCCCATCGAACCTCAAAGGCTTTACCGCCAAATTGCCAAACAAATCCAGACGCTCATTTCGTCTGGTGAGTTTGCAGTGGGTTCGCGTTTGCCTGCCGAGCGCGACTTGGCCACCCAATTGAAGGTCAGCCGTCCATCGGTGCGCGAGGCTCTCATTGCGATGGAAGTGGAAGGCCTCATTGAGGTGCGCACGGGTTCTGGCATTTACGTGAAATCCCTTGGCAAACGAGGCAATGCAAAAACCCGCGCCAACAACACAACGCTTGAATGGGGGCCGCTTGAGGTCATGCGGGCACGCTTTCTAATCGAAGCCGAAATGGCGGCCTTGGCTGCAGAAAACGCCACAGCCAATGACCTGAAAGCCATGAAATTGGCCCTCAAAGGCATGCAAAAAGATGCCAATGCGGGTCGCATACCCCGTGACCATGACATTGCGTTTCACATGGCCATTGCCAACGCCTGCGCCAACAGCGTCATGCTTGACACGCTAGACCAATACCTGCAGGCCAGAACAGGCCCCTTGTTTGAACGCTTGGGTGATTATTTTGAATCACCTGCATCGTGGGCTGCCGCTATTTCAGAGCACGAAACCGTCCTTCAAGCCATTGACACAAAAGACTCACAAGGCGCCCGCAGAGCCATGCAAAAGCACTTGCGACAAGCCCACAAAAGATTCAGCGCTAGCTGGCGAAGCGCACCTTCCCGTTCTTAGTTTTTCGCCAGCAACTTAAAATTTTATCTAACCACAAGGAGACAACATGACCACCAAACGAAATGCACTGAAATCGCTCGCTACGGCCAGCGCCATTGCGCTGGGCCTTTTAGGCGCCATGGGCAGCGGCGTTGCGCAAGCGCAAACCAAATTGAAATGGGCGCACGTGTACGAAACTTCTGAGGCTTATCACACTGAATCTGTGTGGGCTGCCGATGAAATTAAAAAACGCACCAACGGCAAATTTGAAATTCAAGTTTTCCCCGCCTCCACCTTAGGCAAAGAAACCGACATTAACCAAGGCCTCACTTTGGGCACTGTCGACATGATCATCAGCGGTCCGTCATTTGCGGCACGAGCCTATCCGCGTTTTGGCATTGCTTACTACCCCTTCATCTTCCGCGATGGCGACCACCTCATTGCTTACTCTAAGAGCCCCGTGTTTGCAGAGATGGTGAATGAGTTCCGCGCCAAAACTGGCATTCAGGTAACGGCCTACACCTACTACGGTGCGCGTCACACCACGGCGCAAAAGGCCTTTACAAATTGCGCCGGCATGAAGGGAATGAAAATTCGCGTGCCTGATGTGCCAGCCTACCGCGCTACGCCCGAGTCTTGCGGTGCCAACCCGACACCCATCGCTTTTGCTGAGGTCTATTTGGCACTTCAAAATGGCACAGTAGAAGCGCAAGAAAACCCTTTGACCACCATTGAAGCCAAGAAGTTCTATGAAGTCCAAAAGGCCATCATGCTCACAGGCCACATTGTGGATGGTTTGACCACACAAATTGCCCCTCATGTTTGGAACAAGCTTTCAGATGCAGAGAAGAAAATTTTCGCAGATGTGACGCAAGAAGCTGCTGTGCGCGCAACCGCCAAAATCAAAGCTCGTGAGGGTGAGTTGGTTGACGAATTCAAGAAGAAAGGTCTTCAAATTGTGCAAGTTGATCGCAAGTCTTTCCAAGACGCTGTCTTGAAAAACAAACCCCTTGAATCGATGGGTTTCACCAAGGCTGATTTCGACAAAATTCAAGCCGCTAAGTAAGTTGTTCAAACAGTGCACCTCTCTTTGAATGAAGGGTGCACGCACAGGGGTCGAGCCTCAGGGCTCGACCTTTAAGTCTTTTTGAGGATTTTCCATGAGCAGCACCCCCGACCTAGACGCCATGCCCAAAGTGATGGGCGACGATGGGCAGTTTCACGCCGTTGACGAAGAAGTCGATTTGTCTGGTACCCCTGTTGAGGCTTGGGTGGCCTTGGGATTCTTTTGGTTGCTAGGTGCAACCGTGTTCTATCAGTTTTTTACACGCTACGTGCTGAACAACTCTGCGTCTTGGACCGAAGAAATTGCACGTTATCTTTTGATTGCCGTTGTCTTTACGGGCGCCACCATTGGTGTGGCCAAGAACAATCACATTCAAGTGGATTTTTTCTACAAATTCATGCCCGCCTGGTTGTCTAAGTTCATGAACCATTTGGTCGATATCATGCGCATCGCATTTTTTGGTGCGGCCACTGTGCTAACTGGGCAAATGATGGAAAAGCTGGGCACTTACAAAATGACCATCATTGATTTGCCCATGAATTTGGTTTACGGCGTGGTCATGGCTGGCTTTGCTGCCATGTTTTTGCGCGCCATCTGGGTCATGAAAATTCATTGGCAACGTGGCTATACCGTGTTGCAGCGCCCCGAGTCAGAAATGACAGATCGTTAATCGCTTCATTTCGACGCCTGAAAGAAAAGACATGTTAAAAATTTTATTCTTGTTGCTCATGAGTGGCGGCATTCCGGTGGCCATTGCCATGGCCGGGGCCTCTCTTATTTATTTATTCTGGACACAAAGCTCGCCACCCTTCGTGGTTATTCACCGCATGGTGTCTGGCATCGACAGCTTCCCCTTGTTGGCTGTGCCCTTCTTTATTTTGGCCGGCAACCTCATGAACAATGCCGGCATTACCAACCGCATTTACAACTACGCCTTGGCCTTGGTGGGTTGGATGAAAGGTGGCTTGGGCCATGTGAACGTAGTGGGCTCGGTGGTGTTTGCCGGCATGAGCGGCACCGCCATTGCCGACGCGGCCGGTTTGGGCACCATTGAAATCAAGGCCATGAAAGACCACGGCTACAGCACCGAATTTGCGGTGGGGGTGACAGCGGCTTCTGCCACCTTAGGTCCCATCATTCCACCCAGTTTGCCCTTTGTGATTTACGGCATGATGGCCAACGTGTCGGTGGGCTCACTGTTTTTGGCGGGCATCTTGCCGGGTATCTTGATGGCCTTCCTCATGATGGTCACCGTGGCTTACTTTGCGCACAAAAACAATTGGGGCGCAGATGTGAAGTTTGAATGGCCCCGTGTTTTAAAAGCCTTGGCCGAAACTGCCGTTGTCATTGTTTGGCCCCTTGGTGTTTGGGGCTTGGTGACCTTGCTAGAAACGCCACCTCAGTTAACTGTCTTTGTGGCACTCGGG
>CALCBL010000615.1 GCA_937897495.1 uncultured Burkholderiales bacterium | reverse complement strand
GGGGCCATCGAGGGTGCCATCGTTGATCAAGTCGCGGGCCAAATGCAAATCACCTGAATCAAAAATTTCCAATTCAGGTTTGACGCCTGCGTCACGAATGACCTTGGCCATGATGCGCACATTGCGAGGCGTGTTAATGACCACATCGGCGCCGCTGTTCATGGTGTTCAAATCTAAAGAGCAAATGTCGGGTTTGATGATGGCGATGTGTTCAACCCGTTTTTCTGGGGGAACCAAGGTGGTGCCAGGCGCGTAAATTTTCGGGTCATTGGCATCTGGCACAAATCGGCCACCAGGTCCTGTGGTGAGGTTGATGATCAAAGATTTGTTGCGCTTGCGAATGCGTTCCACCACATCGCGGTAGTGCTCTAGTTCCATGGAGGGACGGCCTGTAGCGGGGTCGCGCACATGGATGTGAACAGCAGCGGCACCAGCTTCTGCCGAGGCCAAACATTCATTGGCAATTTGCTCTGGCGTGACGGGTAAATAAGGCGTTTGCTCTGGCTTGGTAATGTTGCCTGTGATGGCACACGTTATGAGGGTGGGGCGGTCCAACATTTACAAGCTCCTTCCGCCATCAACCACAAAGCGTGAGCCAGTGGCAAAACGCAGGGTGGTGGCGCAGGCTTCAATGGTCGCGGCGGTGTCATCGACATGGCCAATTCGTTTGAGGGGAATGGTGGCGGCAGCTTTGTCATTAAAGTCAGCGCCGCGGCCGGGTACGAAGCTTGAATCAACCACGCCTGGAGAAACTGCAATGACGCGAACTTGAGGCGCCAGTGCTTTGGCCAATCCCTTGGTTAAAACATCGACACCTGCTTTGGATGCGGCATAGGCCAAATTGCTGCCAGCACCCGTGAAGCCAGCAATGGAAGACACATTCACAATGAGCCCGTCGCCGTTGGCTTTGAGCAAGGGTGTGAAGGCACGAATGGTGGCAAACACACCGCGCAAATTGGTTTGCACCACCTCGTCAAACAATTCGTCGGTTAAACCTTCTAAATCATTCGCAGCTACAGGCTTGGTAAAGCCAGCGCTGTTGACCAAGATGTCGCAGCGTCCTGCACGTTGCTTCACAGCGTCTGCAGCTGCATTCAAGGCGGCCGTGTCTGTGATGGAGGCAGTGAGTGCAAAGTGAGCACCCGAGGCCACTTTGGGCAGCGTGTCCAAAAGGGCCTGAACTTTTTCTGGTTCCGAGCGGTCAATGGAAACAATGCGCGCGCCCAATGCGGCCAGTCTTTTGGCTGTGGCCCAACCAATGGCGCCTTTGCCACCTGTGATGACAGCGACATGCCCGTCTAATTTGGAAACCGGTTCAAAACTCATGGTGTGCTTTCAATTTTTTTAAAGTGTTGCAAGTTGCGCGCTTAAGGGATGGGCGGCATGGGGAAATGCGTTTCGCCTGCTTGCAGCACAAAGTCGTAGTCGAGTGAATAGCCAACTTCGCCAGCGCCCGTTCGTTTTTTGAATTGGCCGACCAAGCTTTCCACCACAGAAAAAGTGACATCGGTGTGCAGGCGATGGTCATCGTCGGCAAACACCTGCGTGATCAACACTTGATAGCCAGGTTTGGAAATCATGTAGTGCACATGGGCAGGGCGATAGGGGTCGCGCAGTTGTGCGCGCAGCAAATCGCCACACGGGCCTTCTAC
>CALCBL010000614.1 GCA_937897495.1 uncultured Burkholderiales bacterium | reverse complement strand
CCTTGGCCAATTTGGGAGGCCAAAGTCTGGTTGTTGTTTTGTGGTTGAGTTTGTGATTCCCAAACATCCCGGTGGTTGTCTAACAAAATAGCCAGCACCAGCAAGAGAGCCACTGTCAAACATAGCCACGCCACACGGCGCCAAAAATGTGGTGGAAACATCATGGCTGCACCTTGGACAGCTCGGGAGCACTGCCGCATTGCCAGGATGCTTTCAGTGGCGTAGAAACTTTGCTAGCAGGCGCTGTGTCTGTGGGCATATTTTGCGTAGACAACCAAGTGGCGACTGCCACCAAATCTTCAGACTGAAGCCGTGCCACCACTTCTTTCATGCAATCGGGCTGACGGGCTTTTCGTTGATGGGTTTGCCAAGCGCCCAGTTGTGCATTGAGGTAGTCAAGGGGCAAGCCCAGCAATCCTGGCACGTGGGCTTGTACGCCGGTAAGCTTCGTGCCATGACAAGCAGTGCAAGCAGGCACGTCTTTCGCAGCATCACCTTCTAAGGCCAGTTGTTTGCCACGTTTTAATGCCTGAGCAGAGACCCTCTCGCTGGGCATGGCGGGGGCTGGGTAGGGCAGTTTTAAGTTGGCAAAGTGCTGAGCTATCTCTAGAAGGTAAGCGTCAGACAAAGGGTCGACCAAGCGCGTCATTAAGTTGTAGTGGCGCTTGCCTTCTTGGAAGTTTTTGAGTTGATTGAACAAGTAGCCCGCAGGCTTGCCGGCCAGTCTGGGGTAATAACCATCAGGACCCGCTTTGCCTTGATCGCCATGGCAGGCAGTACACGCGCGGGTTCTTTCCGCCATGTCGTCTTTGAAGTCTTTTCCTTGGCCCCACGCCATCGGCTCAAAGAAAATGCAGACCAGGATAGTCAACCAAGCAAGCTTTCCGAATTTCATAGGAAGCTTTGAGATGTGAGTCAGAAAAGGGAGGAAAAACATGTTTAAAAGTTAGCCTGAAAGAATGCTTTTTAGGGCCTGTTTCATCCTTAAGCATAGAAGATTCCCAGTTCAGGCGACAATCTAGGGTTTTGAGACTCT
>CALCBL010000613.1 GCA_937897495.1 uncultured Burkholderiales bacterium | reverse complement strand
TGCCGCACTCTTCCCAATAAACCTGGTGGCCATGCCCCACATCCATGTGGCCCACTAAGTAAGGGGTGATGGCTGGGTAGAGGGGGCTCATGCTTGTAAAGCCGTTCGGCCAAGTCCGGAAGTGCCAGGAAAAACCAAACTCTTAATGACCACAGGTACTGCGCCCGAGGTTTCAAGCATGGCGCCAATGTCAATGAAATCTAACTCTTTCAGGGTAATGCCATCGATTGACAACACTGGGCTGCTGATGTGCAACTCCTCATGGCAATGAATGCCAATGAGGCCACCGCAATCGGCTTCACCCACCAACAAAAGGGGATGTCCTTGATTGAGTATGGCCTGCATGCCATCCACCACAGCACGGCAAAAAGCATCAAGGCGTTGAAAGGTGGCCGAGCCTTGCCAGCGATAGCACACCACAACAGCCTGTTCGCCATCGTGCAAATCTAGACGACGGAGTGCGCGTTGAATGCTCGCTGAAATTTCTGGGCCATTCAATGTGTCAGCGGACAAATCCAATTGCGGCGCAATGACCGGCACATTGCGCAGCGGCAAAATACTGGCGGGCTCCACATAAATGGTGCTGCCGCTCACCTGAACGGTGTACTGAGATGCGCCAATGACTGTTGCGCGTATGCCTTGATCTGGCACCTCGAGCCTAGGCCCCCATGTTTCTGCTTTGGCCCGAATGGCTTTGGCCAACATGGGGCCTAAGTCGCCATAGGCTTGCGTTTCTCTGCCGTAAACGTATTCAGAGACACCTCCAGAAAACGTGAGCACATCCGGCATTTTTTTCGACAACAATGGCTCCAGCCTGAGTAAGGACTGGCTTGTTGCGTCAGGCGTTGACGTGCCAGCCACTTCAAAAATTCTGTCGGCCATACGCGCCACCATGCGCTCTAAATCTGCAGGCGCAACAGCTTGCCCCAATTGCAAATGGAGGCCTACTTCTTCTGCAAATCTTCGGCCAGCCTCTTCCAAGCGGACCACGCACCCGTTGGCGTCCAAGGCCACGATGCGCGCGCCGATGTCGACTGCTGTTAAGTCAACCAACTCGCCGTTTTCGCACACAGCAATTTTGGTGGTGCCACCGCCAATGTCAATGTTCATGACGCGCGCAGTTTCACGCACGGAGCGTGCGGCCGCGCCAGAACCAAAGGCTGCGAGCGTGGTTTCTAAGGCATCGCCTGCACTGACCGAAACAAACTTACCTGCTTGCGCTGCAAACAAATCGGCAATGGCACGTGAATTACTTCTGCGCACAGCCACACCCGTGAGAATCAAAGCACCCGTGTCAATTTTGTCGGGCTCAATGCCAGCTTGTTCATATTGCGCATGAATGAATTCACCCAAGGCCTTCGCATCAATGCTTTGATCTGAGGCATAAGGGGTGAGCAACACATCAGACTCATGCAGCACGGTGCGCTCGCTCACAATGTAGCGGTTGTCTAAGCGCTCTAGCACCAGTCTGGAAAAAACCAAATGCGACGTCGACGAGCCAATGTCAACGCCCACGCTGACCAAAATAATTTCATCTTCGCCCTCCAAACTGCGGCGAACATTGCTGAAGAAAACGCGACCGCCAACAGGTGCTTCCTGCTGTTTGGGTGCGATCACGTTGTCACTCATTATTTTTTCGGCCCAAACTTTTCCATGAACTCAGCAGGAATGTTGTACCAATCGGGGTCCATGCGATCGGGCACGCTGTTGCGTTTTAAGAGTTCTTGATACTCTTTGCGAATGTGCGGATCTTCCAGCCAATAGGGAATGGTGGTGCCGCCTTCGGTCACGTCTTGGGCGGTGTAGTCGGTGTGCTTCGATCCTGGTGCGCCAGGATCGCGGCCTGGATTGTGCGGGCCAAACCAAGCCGTTAAGCGCAAGGCCTCTTCACCAGAGCTAAAGTGCTGGTGGTACCAACGCGCACCGCCTGGTGCTGCCGACACCAAACCAACTGGCTCGTAATCAATGCGGCGTACCAAATGTTCCTTGCCATCTTTCCAAGGCGTTTCGCCTTCGTCTTCTGGCCAAGTGTAGGTATAGCCTTTGCCATTCAAACAAATGAGCACTGCTGCAGAGGTGTGCGCGTGCGCCCTGGAGTAGCGGCCGTTCTCGTGTTGACCAATCCAAAAGTAAAAACAGTTGTTGGTCATGAAGGGCTCAATGCGGCGATAGCCGGGTGAGCGGCGGTTGTCCAAAGGCAACTCACACTTCATGACGTCGGGAATGAAGTTGGTTTTGCGCATGGCCAAACCGCGCACGGGGTCGGCTTCCACTTCATCGCGCGCTTGGTAAAAATCATCGGCGCCGTTGAAACGATCACGGAACACGAAGGGGTTGTTGAAGACCGCTTCTGTGCTTTGCAACATGTTCAACACGTTAGGGGCCGTCGTGCCGGCCAACAACAAAGCGCCGCTGGACGTGGCATTCACGATACGGTGCCACGCATTGATGGGGATTGAGAACATGGAGCCGGCTTGCCATTCAAAGACATGCTTCTTGGTGTCGCCTTCTTGCCAAACTTCGGTGGTACCGCGGCCTTCCACCACCAAGTAGATTTCTTCGTACATGTGCTTTTCAGGGTGCAGTGCGCCAGCACCCGGCACCTCGACCACATAGCAACCCCATTTTGTTTCTGTGCCGTAGAGTTGAATGAAATGGCCCTTACCGCCAGTTCTTTTCCAAGGCACCAAGGGCAAGTTTTGCACCTTGTTAATGCCCACATCGCGAAAGACGGGCAAACCTTCTGCTTCCATGAAAGCGTCGTAAGGCGTAGGTTGTTTTTTGAATACGCCATAGCCGGCTTTTTTGTGACCCGCTGGCTCGTGCCAATGGCTGGTGTCTTTGTCGTGTGGCATGTCTCAAGTCCAAAAATAATGGGTTGCAAAAGGACGCATCCAAGGCGCGCCGAAAACCGTTCTTTTATACAGAACGGCGTTCTACTATGCTAAACCACCCCTCTCGCACCGTCAACAGGGTTCGCCTTCCTAGAGGCCTTCCTTGGCGTTGCTTTTTCTCACAAGGCGCGACACCAAAAAGTGTTGTTCTAACGCAAATGAACGTGGCGTCTAGGGTAATCACGAATGTGTGAAACGACTGATTTTTCGCTTAATAACACCACTGTCTTTCAAAAGAGAACAGTGTTCTACATGCCGGAACAGGCGGCGGAACCCCCAGGTCACTGGGCTCAATGATTTCATTTTTATTACTTGGAGATACACATGACTTTCAAATATCGCGCCCTCACTTTGGGTTGCTTCGCAGCAATGAGTTTGGCCGGCACAGCGCAAGCTGTTCAAGTTGCAGGCGAATTGCTCGAGGTTTACGGCAACGTTTACCCACAATACCAAACCGTGACGTTTGGTGACTCTTCAGCTACGGGCGCTGCAGTCAGCACTTTGACCGGTGGCAAAACTGGCGCACAAACCAACACCTTCAAAGCGGGTGCTGTCAGTGCCACCAAGTTAAACCCTGTGAACTCTTACATTGGTTTCACTGGCAAGAAAACAATTGACGGCCTGACATTGGGCTATGACTTGCAAGGCGTGATCAACATTGACAGCACTGCATCCAACCCTTCATTCATGTCTGAGCCACGTGACGCTTTTGTGTTTGTGAGCCATGACATGTTCGGCACTTTTCAAGCAGGTCAACAAGACACCATTTACAAATCCTACGGCGACAAAGTGCGCATGTTGGGCGTGTCTTCCAGTAACTTCGTTTCCACTTCCAACGTGGTGTCCAACCCCACATGGAGCAACAAAGGCACTTCAACTTCTTTCAACACTCGCGTGAATGGCCAATTGCTTTGGACCAGCCCCCGCATGGGTTGCTTTGAAGTCGGCTACTCACTGCGCCAAGATCCTACGAAAACTGCCACTCGCAACCAAGGCTTGAGCTCAGTCGGCATTAACTGGACAGACAAAACTTACTATGTTGGCTTGGCACAAGAAGTTCACGATGACTACTATGCGTTCTCTGGCGCAGCATCCACAGCTGCAGCTGGTTCTATCTACAACGCAGCAGCTGGCTTGCGCTCTAAAGACACCGCCACTCGCTTGTCATTTGGTTACCGCGCATCAGGGGTTCGCATCGGTGCAGATACCTCCACGCTGAACTACACAGAAACTTCTGCGCAAGCCAATGGTTTCCGTAGCTACAAAACAAATTCTTGGCAAATTACGGGTGAGTACGACTTGAACAGCAAAATTGCTGTAGCAGCCCAGTACGCAAGCAACGGCGCTGGTAACTGCACATTGAAC
>CALCBL010000612.1 GCA_937897495.1 uncultured Burkholderiales bacterium | reverse complement strand
AACGAAAGCTGTTGGAGCCCAAATCTATGGCTGCTAATAATTGTCCGTTTTGCATCTCAATACTTCAATCTTGCTCAAAATTTCCATCAAACCTCCTAATTTTGTGTCTAAATTTTGTCATTTTGATGACAAATTGTTATTTATTTCTACACTCCCATATTGCTTTAGCCTGCATCAAGCATTTTAATAATTTGAAGCGTTGTCTAGAAAATGACATGAATTTGTCACAATTGGAGGATAGATTGAACGGGTGTTGCAAAAGTTAAGCCTGTAAAACGGGGAAAACATGTTGCGAACGCAAACACCGAATATCAACTCTGAATCAAGGATTCAAACATGCTAAAGATCAAATCATGGGTCGCTGCACTGGGCTTAAGCGCCATTGCTGCAACTTCAATGGCTGCCGAACTGACTGGCGCCGGCGCTACTTTTCCGTACCCAATCTATGCAAAGTGGGCTGAGGCCTACAAGGCTAAGACGGGCAACAGCATGAACTACCAGTCTATCGGTTCTTCCGGTGGCATCAAGCAAATCAAAGCAAAGACAGTTGACTTTGGTGCTACAGATGCGCCGATGTCTGCTGAGGATCTTGAAAAAGAGGGATTGGTTCAATTCCCAGCCATCATTGGTGGTGTGGTTGCAGTCGTGAACATTGACGGCATCAAGCCTGGTCAAATTAAATTGACTGGCGAGTTGTTGGCAGATCTGTTTTCTGGCGCGATTGCCAAGTGGAATGACAAGCGTATTGCTGACATGAACCCTGGCGTTGTATTGCCTGATGCCGCTATCACAGTGGTCCACCGTGCTGATGGTTCAGGCACAACTGCTGTGTTTACAGATTACTTGGCCAAAGTTAACGCCAACTGGAAATCCACTGTAGGTGCAGGTGCTGCTGTGAAGTGGCCTGCTGCCTCTTCAGTGGGCGGTAAAGGCAACGAAGGTGTTGCTGCCAACGTGAGCCGTATTAAAAATTCAGTTGGTTATGTTGAGTACGCTTATGCCAAGAAAAACAACATGCCCCATATCAACTTACGCAATTTGGCAGGTCAGTTTGTGGCCCCTGATGATGAGACATTTGCGGCC
>CALCBL010000611.1 GCA_937897495.1 uncultured Burkholderiales bacterium | reverse complement strand
AGCCTTGACTCAACTTGACTGGTTTGTCGAAACCTTTTTGATGCAAAGGCCGCGTCCCCCTGCCTGGCTCTCGTTTGATGAGGCCCTCTTCGGCCATTTGAGACAAGGCTCGCCGCACCGTGACGCGTGCCACTGAATACTGTTGCATGAGCGCCAACTCACCCGGCAATCCGGAATCAAACTTGCCTTCCTGCAATTTTTCGCACAAGACCAGATAAATCTGATGGTACTTGGGCAAGGGTAGGTTTTGATTCATGGCAGCAGTGTTCCATCAGTCCTAATGATCTGTCAATAGGACATTCCATAGGACAAATTTAGGGCATGACTCGCGGCCCAAGAAAATCGCTTCACGCAATGCGCTCAGCCTGGCTCAAAGTTCAGGCGTATTGGGTTCTGAGTTCTCGCTTGAGCAATTTACCGCTGGGGTTTTTCGGCAGCGCCTGTGCAAACACCACCCGCTTGGGCGACTTGAAACTGGCCATGTTTTGGTTGCAATGCGCCATCACTTCAGCCTCGGTCAGGGACTGCCCCGTCTTCAGCACAATCACAGCGGTCACGGCCTCTACCCACTTGGGGTCAGGCAGTCCGATCACCGCCACTTCACTGACGGCGCTTAAACGGTAAATCATCTCTTCGACTTCGCGACTGGCCACGTTTTCGCCACCCGTTTTGATCATGTCCTTCTTGCGGTCCACCACACTGATGTAGCCTTCTTCGTCGATGGTGGCCAAGTCGCCGCTGTGAAACCAATCGCCGGTAAAAGCGGCGCGGGTTTTTTCTGCGTCATTGAAATAACCCAGCATCAAATGGGGCGAGCGGTGCACGATTTCACCCACCTCACCTGGCGTCACGTCTTGCATGTCATCGTTCACCACCCGTGTTTCTACGTTCAACACCGCACGCCCGCAGGAACCGGGCTTGCGCAACTGGTCTTCTGGGCCAAGCATGGTGGCCAAAGGTGCAATTTCGGTTTGGCCATACAAATTCCACAAGCGCACCTTGGGCAGACGCGAGGCCAATTCTTTCAAAACTTCAACCGGCATGATCGACGCACCGTAGTAGCCCTTCGCCAAATGCGCAAGCCTGTTGGGGTCAAACAAGGAGGAACGCAAGAGCGCAATCCAGACCGTGGGCGGGGCAAAGAAGCTGGTGATTTTGTATTTCTCAATGAGCGCCAACAAATTGTCGGGCACGGGCTTGGAGGTGATCACATTGCTGCTGCCAATGTAAATGGCCGGGCCAAAAAACACATCGAGCTGCGCGCAGTGGTAAAGCGGCAAGGCATGCAAGGCCAAATCGTGCTCTGCAATTTCAGCGTTGACCACGCAACTCACGTACTGCCAAAGCACCGCGTCATGGGTCAACATGGCCCCTTTGGGCATGGACTCTGTGCCACTGGTGTACACGATTTGGGCCAAGTCTTGGCTGGCCAAGCCTGATTCGGACAAGGCGGCTTGGCAGGCAGCCAACTCATGGAAGTTGTGCATGCCAGTGACGGGTTCAGTGTCATCTTCCGAGGGCAACCAGACAAACTGTTTAACCTGAGTTTCCAATGTCGCTGCCAGCTTGGCCAATTCTGCCAAGCCACTGTCTGTGGCCAGAGTTTGTGCGCCAGCATGGCGCAAGATGTAAGCCACTTCATCGGCCTTCAACATGAAGTTGATGGGCACCATGACTGCGCCCATGCGGGCCAGAGCAAACCTCAATGCGGCAAAACCGTGAGAGTTTCTAGCCAAGACGGCCACCCGATCTCCCGGCTTCACCCCGACGCCCGAAAGACCAGCGGCAAGGCGCGACACCAGCGCATCAAATTCAGCATAAGTCCAAGCCGTTTGACCGCACACAATGCCCAACTTTTGGGGCAATCGCAGAGCAGTGCGCCGCAGCGCATCGGCAATGGTTTGGCGCCTGACAGCAGGCGAAATAAGGGGCTGTGCCGCAGTTGACATTCAAAAACTCCAAATCAAATCGATAATGGCGTGATTGAACTTGAAAATTGAGAGACTGCAATTGGCACTTCCACCACCCTCCCCCCGAAAACTGTCACATACGAGAACCGCAGTCTATTCAGGCTTCGAGCGGGAAGACGGCATGTGGGACATTGAAGCCGCACTCACCGACGTCAAAACCTACAGCTTCGTCATTCCCAGTCAAGGCCCGCGCGAGGCAGGGCAGCCCATTCATGGTTTGAACATTCGCCTCACCGTGGACGATCAATTCATCATCCACGATGTGATCACCGACATGGCCCACATTCCCCACCCAGAATGCGACCAAGCCCCCCAAGGCATGCACAAATTGATTGGCTGCACTTTGGGTTCAGGTTGGCGCAAAACCATTGATGCGCACATTGGCGGCATTGCGGGGTGCACCCATTTGCGAGAGATGTTGTTCAACATGGCCACGGCGGCTTACCAAACCATTCCTTCTGCGCGTCAATTTAGAAACCAGCAAGCCGGTCTGCCCGATACGGTTCCCACCACACCGCCACCGCATGTGGGCAAATGCATGTCATGGGCCTTTGACGGACCCGTGGTGCAACGCCATTACCCCATGTTTTATAGAAAACCGGGCGAAACTCAATGACGCAGTCCCTGCGATAATCTGCCTTTCCAATGCGCGCCGCCATGGCGTGCGCCTTCCATCAGCCCCTGGATATAAACCAGTCACCGCTTGGAGTCTCTTGTGAGCAAAAAAGTATTTATCAAAACCTTCGGGTGCCAAATGAACGAGTACGACTCGGACAAAATGGCCGATGTCATGAAGGCTGCCGAGGGTTACGAGCCCACCCAAAACGTCGACGAAGCCGACCTTATTTTGTTCAACACCTGCTCGGTGCGTGAACGCGCGCAAGAAAAAGTTTTCAGCGACTTAGGCCGCGTGAAGCACCTCAAAGAAAAAGGTGTTTTGATTGGCGTGGGCGGCTGCGTAGCCAGCCAAGAAGGCGCCGACATCATCAAACGTGCACCCTATGTCGACGTGGTGTTTGGCCCGCAAACTTTGCACCGACTGCCCGAACTTTTGGCCGCTCGCAGCGCCAAAAAACGACCCCAAGTCGACATCTCTTTTCCTGAAATTGAAAAGTTCGATCACCTGCCGCCCGCCAAGATGGACGGCCCCACCGCCTTCGTGTCCATCATGGAAGGTTGCAGCAAATATTGCAGCTACTGCGTAGTGCCTTACACCCGCGGCGAAGAAGTCAGCCGTCCCTTTGAAGACGTGTTGGTCGAAATAGCAGGCTTGGCCGAACAAGGCGTGCGCGAAGTCACTTTGTTGGGTCAAAACGTCAATGCCTACCGCGGCAAAATGGGCGGCACAGCCGAGATTGCCGACTTTGCGCTCCTGATTGAATACGTGGCCGACATGCCAGGCATTGAGCGCATTCGCTACACCACCAGCCATCCCAATGAATTTACCCAGCGCCTGATTGATGCGTACGACAAAGTGCCCAAACTGGTCAGCCACTTGCACTTGCCCGTGCAACACGGCTCAGACAGAATTTTGATGGCCATGAAGCGCGGCTACACCGCCATGGAATACAAAAGCACCATTCGCAAACTGCGTGCCATTCGCCCCGACATGGCCATGAGCAGTGACTTCATTGTGGGCTTCCCAGGCGAAACCGACGAAGACTTCAACAAGATGATGAAGCTGATTGACGACGTGGGCTATGACACCAGTTTCAGCTTTATCTTCAGTCCGCGTCCTGGCACCCCAGCGGCCAACTTGCAAGATGACACACCGCACGACGTCAAGCTCAAGCGCTTGCACCATTTGCAAGCCACCATTGAAGCCAATGTGAAACGCATTGGCGACAGTCGCCTGAACACGGTACAACGCATTTTGGTAGAGCGCCCAGCGCGCAAAGACGCCACCGAAATGGCTGGCCGCACCGAGTGCAACCGGGTGGTCAACTTTCCAGCCGGCCCCAACGGCATGCGCTTGGTGGGTCAGATGGTCGATGTGCGAATTGACACCGCCTTGTCGCATTCATTGCGCGGCGAGTTGGTTCTCACAGAATCAACCGTCTCAACGCTTTAAGCAATGGCGGCGAAAGTCGCCATGTTCAATGCGCGGCCTACCCGCCAAAGACCAGTTGTAAACATAGACTTGCGCAGTCACAGTTTGCGGCCCTTCGGCGGGTTGCCATTGCACCTGAATTGGCACACGCACGTACATTGAGTTTTCAATTGAATCAGGGTCTACTTCTTCTAAGTCGTCCAAAGCTTGCCATTGCGTTGGCTCAATTTGATACAACTCACCCAACACAGGGCCCAGTGGCAGTGCCCACGTACCCTGCACACTGAGCGCCGGATATTCACCCATGTCAAACAAAGCTGCATGAATATGGGCTTCGCCCAAACAAGTTGCACCTGCCATGTGGTGGTGGTTACTCAGGCCCGACAGCAAAGTGCCGTAAACAAACAAAAGGTTTTCAGAATTCATACATTGCTTCAAGAAGTGGCCCGCATCTTTTGCACTTGTGCCAGAAATGAACTGACTCGAAGCTTAAATCATTTTCTTTCTCAGCATTTTGCGTTAAAGTGATTCGATGAGAGCTGAACAAAATGAGCGCGTCACGCGCATTGGCCCCGGTACCCCTTGTGGGCAAGTCATGCGCCACTATTGGCACCCAGTGGCCTTGCTCGATGAGTTCAATCCCGCACTAGATCCCAACATGGGCGTTCGAGCCGTCAAGGCTGTCAAGTTGCTAGGCCAAGATTTGGTCTTGTTCAAAAACGCACAAGGCGAATTTGGTTTGCTAGACCGCGACTGTCCGCACCGCGGAGCCGACTTGGCCTATGGCCGCAATGAAGGCGATGGCCTTCGTTGCCCCTTCCATGGTTGGAAATTTGATGTCACGGGTCAATGCCTAGAAACGCCAGCTGAGCCCAAAGGCAGCGTTTTGTGTACGCGCATCAAGCAGCGCAATTACCCCGTCCAAGAACGCAGTGGCATTTTGTTTGCATGGATGGGCGCAGAAGGCAGTACGCCGCCGCCCTTGCCAGAACTCGATTGTTTCAAAGCACCTGGCACACACACCTTCGCATTCAAAGGCTTGTGGCATTGCAATTGGCTTCAAGCATTTGAAGTGGGCATCGACCCTGCCCATGCTTCTTTCTTGCACCGTTTTTTCAACGACGCCTCGCTTGAAGACACCTACGGCAAGCAATTTCGCGGCGCCAGTGCCGGCGAAATAGAAGGTGAAAAATGGCCCATGACAAAGGTCATGCGCGAGTTTGATCAGCCCGAGATTTCTTTCACAGAAAAGCCCTACGGCTTTCAACTGACCACCCTCAGGCCCTTGAACGAAAAACTCACGCACGTTCGCATTACCAATTCTTTGTTTCCCAACACCTTTGTCATTCCCTTGTCGGAAACCATGACCATCACTCAAATGCACGTGCCAGTCGATGACACGCGCACTTACTGGTATGCGGTGTTCACCAGCTTTGCCGATCCCGTCAACAAAGATGCCATGCGCAAGCAGCGCCTGGAGGCTGTCAGTTTGCCCGACTACATTCCAAAATCTGGCAAACACAACCAATGGGGCTTTAACCCAGAAGAGCAAATGACGCGCACCTTTTTAGGCATGGGCGAAGACGACATCAATGTGCATGATCAGTGGGCTTGCGAAAGCATGGGCGCCATCCAAAACCGCACACGCGAACATTTGGGCACCTCCGACAAAGTGATCATTGCCAACCGGCGCATTTTGGCCAAAGCCATTGACGACGTGGCCGCGGGTTTATTGCCGCCCGGGTTTGCCAACCCTGAAGTGGCCGCATCTCGAACAGGACCGGACACGGTGGATGGCATTGCACCCGCCCAAGGTTGGCAAACATGGTCCACAGACACCATGCAGGCCAAACGCGATGGCGCACCTTGGAATGCTTCATTGACCAAAGCCGCATGAATTTAAAACGCATCAGCTTTGCCGAACAATGCGGCCAGAACACGCCTCACAGGCAAGCTGAAGTTCAAAAGGTTCTGTCCTTGGCTCAAGCCTCAGGCCTTGAATGGATACGTTTGGTGTGGTGCGATGTGCACGGTAGTTTGCGCGGCAAAACATGGGTCACCTCCGAGTTGGCCGCCGCCTTCGCAGAGGGCATGGGCATGGTCAGCACCCTCATGCTCAAAGACACTTCCGACCGCACGGTGTACAAGGTGTTCGAGGCCAATGTCAAAACTGAGTTGCCTGGATTTGAAGGCGCCAGCAATGTCATGCTGTTGCCCGATCCCAGCACTTTCAAAATACTGCCATGGGCCGAAAAAACCGGATGGCTGTTGTGCCAACCGTGGTTTCCCAACGGTCAAGCCGTGCCCTATGACTCACGCCGCATCTTGCAAAGCGCGCTTGAAAAAGTGGCCGCCAAAGGCTGGGGCATGAAATGCGGTCTTGAAGTTGAGTTTCACATTTACAAACTCAAAGATGCAGACCATGGCGATGATGCCGATCCTGTACAAGCTTCATGGCCAGGGCCCGCACCCCAAGTGAGCATGATCCATCCTGGCTACAACTTGTTAAATGAGTTGTGGTTTGACCGCGCAGAACCTGCTCTGAGAATTGTGAAGCAAACCGCTCAGGACTTGGGTTTGCCGCTGTTATCTTTAGAGATTGAACTCGGCCCCAGCCAAGTTGAAGCGGTGTTCAAAGTCACCGATGCCATGACCGCCGCCGACAACATGGTCTTGTTCAGAAGCGCCGTCAAACAAGCCTTGCGGCGAGGCGGTTATCACGCCACATTCATGTGCCGACCCCCATTTGACAACATCATGAGCAGCGGCTGGCACCTGCACCAATCGCTTTATGACTTGTCTTCTGGGCACAATCTTTTTGCACGGACTTCACAACAAGATATTCAAGAAGCCCAAGCTCTTCGGGCCAACGATGCTCGCCACACGCTGTCCAACATGGGCGCACATTATTTGGCAGGCTTGTTGGCGCATGGCCAAGGCATGACGTCTTTGTGCACCACCACCGTGAATGGCTTTGGCCGCTTCAAACCCAACGCACTTGCGCCGCAAGCCATTTTGTGGGGTCGTGACAACCGGGGTGCCATGCTCAGAGTGGTGGGCGGCGCGGGCGACCCTGCCACACGCATTGAAAACAGATTGGGTGAACCTGCCGCCAACCCCTACTTGTACATGGCCTCGCAAATTTTGGCCGGGTTAGATGGCATTCAAAATTCACTGAGTGCTCCCGAGGCCACAGAAACGCCCTATGCCGAGGGCGGCACGCGCCTGCCGATCACCTTGGTCGAAGCTCTGACACACTTGGACGCAGACGCGGTTTTGAATGCAGGCTTAGGCCGAGATTTTGTGCGCTATTACCAACGCATCAAGCAGTCAGAGCAAACACGTTTCAATGAAGCAAAAGACCCTGTTGAATTTCAGCGGCGCGAATATTTCAGCCGCATTTAAGGTCTGCCCAACGCAAAACTGCCGGGCAACTTAGCATATGCTATTAGCGTTTCATGCCGGGGAATCCACCCCCGCCCATGCCACCCAAGCCTCCCATACCCTTCATACCGCCCAAGCGCTTCATCATTTTCATCATGCCGCCGCCCGACATTTTTTTCATCATGTCTTGCATCTGCTCAAACTCTTTGAGCAAGCGGTTCACCTCTTGCACTTGAACACCCGCGCCCATGGCAATTCGGCGCTTGCGCGTGGCCTTGATGAGTTCAGGTTTGCTGCGCTCCCTGAGCGTCATGCTGTGAATGATGCCTTGCTTGCGGGCCATGTCTTTTTCTGCTTTGCCCAAATCCATGTTGCCCGCTTTGGCCGCCAGTTGGCTGGGCAATTTGTCCATCAAACTCGACAAACCACCCATCTGTTTCATTTGCTGAATTTGTGCCAAGAAGTCATTCAAATCAAAGCCAGCGCCGCTTTTGACTTTGGCCGCCATTTTTTGGGCGGCCTCCATGTCGATGCCTGCCGTGACTTGCTCGACCAAGGCCAAGATATCGCCCATGCCCAAAATGCGGCCGGCATGACGCTCGGCATCAAACACTTCGAGACCGTCAATTTTTTCGCTGGTACCTGCAAACTTGATGGGAGCGCCCGTGATTTGACGCACAGACAAAGCAGCGCCACCGCGTGAGTCGCCATCCATCTTGGTGAGCACAATGCCAGTGAGTGGCAGCGCATCGCTAAATGCTTTGGCCGTGTTGGCGGCATCTTGTCCTTGCATGGCATCGACCACAAACAAGGTTTCAACCGGCTTCAAAACAGCGTGCAGTTCGCGAATTTCGGCCATCAAGGCTTCGTCAATGGCCAAGCGACCGGCTGTATCTACCAACAGCACGTCAAAGAAATGTTTGCGTGCGTAATCAATGGCGGCGCGCGCAATGTCCAAGGGCTTTTGATCGGGTGAGCTTGGGAACCATTCAGCGCCAGCTTGTGCCGTGACAGTTTTCAACTGCTCAATGGCCGCGGGTCGGTAGACGTCGCCCGACACAGTCAGCACTTTTTTCTTGCGCTTTTCTATTAAGTGCTTGGCCAATTTGGCCGTGGTGGTGGTTTTACCGGCACCTTGCAAGCCCGCCATCAAAATCACCGCCGGCGGTTGCGCCGCTAAATTGATGTCGGCCACACCATCGCCCATGGTGGCGGCCAGTTCGCGGTTCACGATGGCCACCAAGGCTTGGCCGGGTTTCAAAGAACCCAAGACCTATTGACCTAAGGACTTTTCTTTGACACGGGCAATGAAATCGCGAACGACTGGCAGCGCAACGTCGGCTTCCAAGAGCGCCATGCGCACCTCACGCAGCATGTCGGACACGTTGGATTCAGTGATCCGCGCTTGTCCACTGATCTGCTTAACAAGTAGCGAGAGTTTGTCGGTGAGAGCGGAGGCCATAAAGAAAATTTTTCATAAACCGCTAGCTTTTGAGCCCATTGCCAGATTGCAGCGGCTCAAAACGCTAAACTAGGAAGCATGATTTTAGCCAGTCCCTCCGAATTGGCGATGTGGTTGACTGTTTTAACCGTCATCGCCTATGGCATTCCCGCTCTTGTAGCCGATCGAATGGGCCCCAACTTGACCCGTCGATACCTGTGGCTGGCTTGGGTCATGCACGCTTTCACGCTGGGCCTGGGCTTGTGGGGAGAAACACCCCGCTTTGGTTTTGCGCCGGCTTTGTCGGTCACCATCTGGTGGGTCTTGACTGCTTACACCTTTGAGAGCCAATACTTTCCAAAGTTCAAAGCACGTTGGGCCATGGCGGCTTTGGGCAGCGCCGCAGTGGCGCTGTCTTGGTACTTCCCCGGCCAAGCACTTCAAGTGTCTGCCTCTATTTGGCTACCCCTGCACTGGGCTTTGGGCATTGCGTCGTATGGCATGTTTGCAGCCGCTGTGGTTCACGCAGCGCTCATGACCAACGCCGAGATTGAAATTCGAAAAGGCAACGAAAACCAAAGCGGCCTGCCCTTGCTGACGCTTGAACGTCTGATGTTCCGGTTTGTGCTTCTGGGCTTTATATTGCTCACCTTGACGCTCATCGCGGGTTTTGTTTTTGGCGAACAGCTGTACGGCGCTGCAGGCATTCATTGGAAGTGGGATCACAAAACCGTGTTTTCTGTTTTGTCTTGGCTCACCTTTGGCGCTCTTTTGCTCGGACGCCATCAGTTTGGTTGGCGTGGCAGGCGCGCGGTGCGGGTGCTCTATATAGGCTCAGCATTTTTGTTGTTCGCCTACGCCGGATCGCGGTTTGTCCTTGAAGTCATTTTGGGACGAAGCCTTTGAAAATCTTCATTTTTTTGCTGGCTGTTTTGTTTGGGGTTTGGTTGTGGCGAAGAAACCGCCTGAATGCTCTCAAAGAGAAACAACAAGACAAGTCTCACACTGCTGCTTCCCAAGTCAATGCCAAAGTTGACTTGCAAGAACCTAGCGCCATGCACGCCTGTGATCATTGCGGCGTTCATCTGCCCGAACCGGACATGGTGAAAGGCCGCGCGGGTCGTTATTGCTCAGAATCCCATCGCCAAGCCGCAGGCGATCAGTTGGCCTGAGTGCCATGAGCTTTGACAATTGGCAACAGGGCTGGTGCCAAGGCGCTGAAAAATGCGAGTCGCCCAATTTTGGCCCACGCCCCCCTAGCGCCACTCTTGATTTGCTGGTGATTCACTCCATCAGCCTCCCTCCCGGGGAGTTTGGCACGGGCGCCGTTCAACAACTCTTTACCAATCAACTCGACTGGGAAGCCCATCCCTACTTCGCATCGATTCGAGGCTTGGAAGTTTCCTCACACTTTTTCATTGAACGAACGGGCAAGGTTTGGCAATTTGTGAGTTGCGAGCAACGCGCTTGGCACGCCGGCGTTTCAAGTTACCGAGGCCGCAACAATTGCAATGACGACTCGATTGGCATTGAACTGGAAGGCTTAGAAGGCGACAGCTTTGAAGCGGCTCAATACGAAAGCTTGG